>JASHYD010000153.1 GCA_030043175.1 Xanthobacteraceae bacterium
CTCGCGTCGGCGAGGTATTTGGGAGCCCGATGGCGATTTTTTCCGGGTCCTTGCAATACTCGCAAATACGCCGCTTCGGCGGCCTCGGATCCGGCTTCCCGACCCAGCCCGTCAAAATGGCTAATTCCTAGGCAACGTGGCGGCGCGGTTGCTTTCGGTCAATGGCACCCGACCCGCCGCGAGGCCGAGGACTGTAATCAGAACCACCTTGTATGAAGAATGGACGACCCTGATCGGCCCACCGTGAGCCGGCTCAATTCAATATTACCAAGTTTTAATCTCAGGTAATCCGCCGGTAAAGGGTTAGATGTTGATGTTTTCTGCGTGTGCTTCAATGGGGTTCCAACCGCGCCGCCGGTAGCAGAGGTAATGCCGATCTCGGCGGTTCATATTGTTTATGAAAATGATACTTGTGCATCCAGCGTGTTCGCGTGAGATTAGTTTGAGAGAGAAAAAAATACGGGCTCCGTAGTTTTGCATGCGGAAGCCGCTCCAAGGAGCCAACGTGGATCGCGGTCGACGCATTGTTGTGCATTACGCGATCGCGAGCGGCAGCACGGCGGCGTGCGACCGGCATCACGGGCCAGAACCGGTTCGGGTGTCTCGTTCGTCTGCGTCGGTGACTGTCCCGGTAACTGTCCCGGCGGCCGCAAAGCACGACCTGCTCTACCTTAGTGGCCCGGGTTCGGTCTTCTTTACCGTCGACATCAGGTCGCCAGTCGACAGCAAGCCTATCGTCACATCCGAATTTTCCAAGGGGGAGCCCGTCGTGGTCAACGGCCGGTACACGCTGCGGGTGGATCCGCGTGTGACCGCGAATGAGCCGTCCACGGTTGCGAAGCAGAGCCATCCATCATGAACATTTCCGAACCATTCATCCAACGGCCCGTGGCGACATCGCTGTTAATGACCGCGGTGGGGTTCGTTGGACTCGTGGCGCTGCCGTTGCTGCCGGTCGCGCCGCTGCCGCAGGTCGACTTCCCAACCATATCCGTGAACGCCCTCCTGCTGGGCGCCAGTGCCGAGACCATGGCCGCGTCGGTTGCCGCCCCGTTGGAACGCCAGCTCGGCCAGATCCCGGGCGTCACGCAATTGACCTCGGTAAGCGCGGTCAGCGCCGCCTCGATCACAGTCCAGTTTGATCTCAACCGCAACATCGATTCGGCGGCCCAGGACGTGCAGGCGGCGATCACCGTCGCCGGCAAGACCTTGCCGCAGCAAATGTCGATCCCACCCAGTTACAAGAAGGTCAATCCAGCCGACTCGCCCATTATGGTGCTTGGCGCCCAGTCCGACACGCTGCCCCTCATCACGGTCGACGACTTCGCCGACAATTTCCTTGCCCAGCAGATCTCCCAGGTGCCTGGCGTGGCCCAGGTTCTCATCGGCGGCGAGCAGCATCCCGCGATCCGTATACAGGTGGATCCAGCCAAGCTCGCCTCGAGCGGCCTCACCCTCGAGGACGTGCGCTCGATGCTCGTGAACTCGACGACGATCGCCGCAAAAGGCACGCTCAACACCGAGCGGACGAGCTTCACGATCGCCGCGAACGACCAGATTATAGATCCAGAGCCGTTCGGGGATATCATCCTTGCGTATCGCAATGGTGGCCCGATAAGAGTTCGCGATGTCGGTGACGCGGTCGCCGGCCCGACCGATCGCACCGTGGCAGCCTGGCAAAACGGCACACCCAGCATTTTGTTATTCGTGTTCAAGCAGCCCGGCGCCAATGTGATCAATACGGTCGATCAGATAAAAAGTGAGCTGCCGCGACTGGTCAACAATATACCGCCGGCCATCAACATTTCGGTCCTGCAGGACCGAACGATTACGATCCGAGCCTCGGTTGAGGACGTCGAGTTCACCTTGGCTCTCACCATCGTGCTGGTGGTGCTGGTGATATTGCTGTTCTTGCGTAATTTCTGGGCGACCCTCATCCCGGGCGTCACCGTGCCGCTGGCGCTGCTCGGCTCGTTCGCGATGATGTATCTCTTGAATTTCAGCCTCGACAACCTGTCACTAATGGCCCTCACCATCTCGGTCGGCTTTGTGGTCGACGACGCCATCGTGGTGGTGGAGAACATTCACCGCCATATCGAGGATGGCGAGTCACCGTTCGAGGCGGCCCTTAACGGCTCGCGCGAGATCGGCTTCACGGTGCTGTCGATCAGCTTCTCGCTGATCGCGGTGTTCATCCCGTTGCTGTTGATGGGCGGGATTATCGGCCGACTGTTTCGCGAATTCGCCATGACTGTCACCGCGTCGATTGCGGTGTCGGCGCTGGTCTCGCTGACGCTCGCGCCGATGCTGTGTTCGCGTTTCATGCGGCCGCAGTCGCACAGTCACGGCCCCATCTACCGCTTCATCGAAGCCGGCTTCGACTTAATGCTGCTGTTCTATCAGCGCACGCTCGATGTGGTGCTGCGTCACCAAGCGATCACGCTCTTCGTGTTCTTTGCCACCATGGCACTGACCGGATGGATGATGTACAACACGCCCAAGGGCTTCTTTCCGATCCAGGATATCGGCCTGATTAACGGCATATCGGAAGGGTCGCAGGACGTGTCGCCTCAGGAGATGATGCGCCTGCAGGGCGAGATCGACAAGGTCATCCTTGAGGATTCGGATGTGGCTGGGATTGCCTCCCAGGTCGGCACGACCTATGGGGCGCAGACCACAAATACCGGCCGCTTCAACATCATGCTCAAGCCGCGCGGGGATCGCGATCTCGACGCCTCGGAAATTATCGATCGGTTGCGTCCACGGCTTGCCAAAGTCACCGGTGCGACGGCGTATCTGCAGCCGGCGCAGGACATCACTGTCGGAGGCCGCATTGCGCGCGCGGCGTTTCAGTATACGCTGCAGGACCCAAACATTGCCGAGCTCACGGAATGGGCCGGAAAGGTGCTCGAGAAACTGAGGACACTGCCCGAGCTGGTCGACGTCGGCACCGACCTCCTGTCCAGCGCGCCGCAGCTCAAAGTGACTATCAATCGTGACGCGGCATCGCGGTTCGGCATTTCCGCCCAGGCAATCGACGACACCTTGAACGACGCCTACGGGCAGCGCCAGATCACGCAATACTTCACCCAGCTCAACACCTACTGGATCATTCTTGAAGTCCTGCCCGATATGCTAGTGACCCTCGACACCCTCGATCGCATCTATGTCAAGTCGCCGATCACCGGCGCCGCCGTCCCGCTGTCTGCGTTAGTCGACCTCGATTCCTACAAGCTCGGGCCACTCTCGATCAATCATCAGGGCCAGTTTCCGGCCGCAACGCTCACTTTCAACCTGCGCGCTGGCGCTGCTCTTGGACAGGCGGTCGACGCCATCACCAAGGCAACCCAGGACCTCGGCATGCCAACCTCGGTGATTGGCACCTTCCAAGGCAATGCCCAGGCGTTCCAGTCCTCACTTTCGAGCGAGCCGGCGCTGATCGCAGCGGCGCTGGTCGTCGTTTATATCATTTTGGGCATGCTCTACGAGAGCTTCGTTCATCCCCTCACTATCTTGTCGACACTGCCGTCCGCCGGCGTCGGCGCTGTGCTTGCTCTCAATCTTGGCCACATGGACCTGTCGATCATCGGTATCATCGGCATCATCTTGTTGATCGGCATCGTCAAGAAGAACGGCATCATGCTGGTGGACTTTGCCATCGTGGCGGAACGCGAACGCCACATGCCGCCGATTGCGGCGATTCGCGAAGCCTGCCTGCTGCGGTTCCGTCCGATCCTGATGACAACTGCCGCCGCTTTATTGGCCGGCGTGCCGATGATGTTCGGCCACGGGACCGGATCCGAACTGCGAAGGCCGCTCGGCTACTCCATGGTCGGGGGGTTGGCGCTGAGCCAGATCCTGACGCTTTATACAACTCCGGTGGTCTATCTTTATCTCGCCCGGCTGCAGGCGTGGGTGCAGGGCAGCATGGTCCGGGAGGCGCGGCAGACAGATAATAAGATCCACGCCGTCGCGGCGGAGTGAGGAAACAACGTCTCTCCTAGTCGCCCCGCTTCAACCAACGCGCCGCTCGAAGGCTGGCGCCACGTCAAAGTGACCGATCGCCATAGCGCGGCCGACTACGCCAAGGTCGTGAAGGACTTAGCCGACATCCATTTTGCCGGCGCCAAGACCATCGTCCAGGATAATCTCGATATCCACTGCAAGGCCTCGCTTTACCGGCCGTCGAGGCTCGCCGCCTGCCTCTCCTGACCCCGCAATGCCTCGACCGCCGCATCCCCGACAAGCAAACGTTGATCGAGGAAATCGGTGCGTGGGAGCGCGATAAAATTGCTAAGCACACCGAGGCAAGTTGGCACTTCACGACGCCGGGATCAAACTCAGGCACCTCTACCCTTCAATCTGATTGAATCGGGCGACTAGCCCTGCGAGGCGCGTGGGGCGTGCGGCCTTGTCACCATCGCGGGCTTTGCCCGGATGATTGAGCGCGCTGTCAACAAGATCCCGTTCGGTGGCGCTCAGATGAGGCCTTTTTGTTGTCCGCGGAGAAGAGTGTTGGTGGCGACGGCTCCCCGAGACTCAAGCGGGCCTGTTGTCAACGAAACGGCAGCTTCAAGCACGGTCGCTGCACTCGTGAAACGGAAGAGATACGCGCCAGGGCACGCGACGCGGAGGCATCCCTTGCCGCCGCGCTGCGTGCCCATGATGTGACAAAAAAACGCTCGGCTCAACGTCTCGCTTTACTGGGTTGCAGATATCGAGTCCCAGAAGTCACAATGGCGGACCGCCGCGTATTGCGCATCCGTCAAAGTCGACAGACCCGGCAGGTCCTGGATCAGCCAGGCGGGCGCGTCGGCGCTGGCGGTGTAGCGCGGCCACGCATTATTGCCTGATCCGTTCGGATTGCCCGTGCGGGCAAAATTGGCCCAGGCGGAGACAAGTTGATCGGATAGCATCGTCTGCTGCCGGTTGAGCGGAGAGGCAATGCCCAGTGGTCCGCCGTGCCAGAGCGGGAACAGATACTGGATATCGGCCGTATGATAGGCGAGCGCCTCCATTCCCGGCATATCGGGGAAGAAGAACGGGGCTGTCTTATCCGCAAACTCATAGGCATAAACCGGGATCTGCGGAGCGAGGACTTTATCGAATCTTCGCTGGTTGCAGATGCCCGAGTCGGTTCCAACACGATCCCAGGCCAATTGCGGGCTCTTGAAGGCGCTGAGCGGATAGATGGCCAAAACCTTGGCGGCGGTTCCGTCAGGATAGGTCGGCGGGGCGTAGGTCGTGTTCACGTAGTTGAGATATTGTTCCTCAGTCGGCGGGGTGCGAAGCGCATTGCTCGTGTTGGAGAAATACTCCGTGATCGCCAGACCGAAGTTCGTCTCGTCCGCCGTGTTGCCATTGATCAGCGGTACGTGGTTGAACCGGCCGTTGGCGAACAGCGTCAGGGGTTGATCGGGTATGATCTGGCCGTCCACCAAACCTCGGCCGCTTATGAATTTGCCCTGAGTGCTTGCCGTGCCCGCGAGTTCTTCAACCTGGGCCGCCGTAAGCTTGCGCAGGCATTGGGCGACCTCCGGACCCGTACCTGAGCCGCAACCGGCCGCCACCGCGAAATCGACGCCGGTGGCCTCGGCCGCCGCCTTCGTGGGCAGCGTGAACGCCGGGCAGAAGCTCTGGCAAATTCCCCGGTGGAACAGGCCGGCGGCGAGGGGCGACAGCATGTGGATGCCGGTATCGACGGCGCCGGCCGATTGACCGCCAACCGTGACGTTATCTTTGTCGCCGCCGAAGCGTCCGATATTGCGCTGGACCCAATTCAGCACGGCCTGCTGGTCGAGAATGCCGTAGTTGCCGAAGAGATGGCCTTCGTTATCCAGCGCAGGATGCGCCAGGAAACCCATGAGATTGAGGCGGTACGCCATCGTAACGACGACGGTTCTACCCTGCGAGGCCAGCTTGCCGCCGTCGTAGCCGGGCGTTTCGCCGTCCACGTTGCCGCCGCCATGAATCCACACGATGACCGGAAGCCGCGCCGACGCATTGAGGTCCGGCGTGAACACGTTCAAGTAGAGGCAGTCCTCATTGTTGTTCGGTGCGCCCGAGAAAACTCCCAGTGTCGTGACCAGCGCGCAGATCGGCGCAAATTCCGTGGCCTTGAGAACCTCGGTCCATGGCGCATGATCCTTCGGCGGTCGCCAGCGCAAATTGCCGACCGGCGGCTCGGCATAGGGGATGCCGAGGAACGTGGTGACGCCGTTCGAGGGAAAACCCTGGACCGGTCCTTCGGTTGTTTCCACCACGGGGCTTAGTTTCTTTGCGCTAGTCTGATCAGGCCCGGCGGCCGCTCCGGGCCATGAAGCACACAACGCTGCAAGCGCGACGGCAAGCCCGGACCCCAAGCCTATCTTGCTTGATGTTTTCCGGCGACTTGAGTCGTGTGGATTTGGGCTGCGTGGGTTTATGCAACATGCGCCCGCGGCTTGTCGCGCTTGAGCGGGCAGCCACAAGGCCGTCCGCAGCTTCGAGAGCTTTAGCATGGCTTCCTCCCCGGTTTCGCCAAGTGTGTCCGCAGGCTACAGTAGCAGGTTCATTGCCGCACGGTCTTCACGAAATTGTCCTTCGGGCAGGATTTTGCCTGATTTCTGAACGCTAATTTTTCTGAACTGGTAATATAGTGTAATATTGTGCTTGTTCGCGTGCCTTGAACGATCGATCCATTTTGAGAAAGCAGGCGCGCGGTCAATTGCTGCGTACAACGGCCGACCTCACTCGCCTCGATGCGGGAGCCGACCTGCCGTCCTTGTGCGAGACCCGCACGCCCCTTACGCGCAAGACAACGGCGGCTTGACCCGTGAAGACCAGCCGATGGATGATCGGGCAACCGAGAATGGAGAGGGCGCGATGACGGGCCTCGATGCCGAGCTTGCGGGCCGCAACAAGACAATGGTCAGCGATACATATCTGCGAAATGCGTGGTACGTCGCGGCATGGTCGGATGACCTCGCAGATGGTCAATTGTTCGGCAGCATCATCTTAAAGCAGCCGATCGTTTTTTACCGGCAATCCAACGGTAAGGTCGCGGCGCTTGCAGATCGCTGCCCGCACCGGTTCGCGCCCTTGCATATGGGGAAAGTCATCCATAGCGATCGCGTCCAGTGTCCGTATCACGGGCTGGAGTTTGATTCGTCGGGCGCCTGCGTGCACAATCCGCATGGCAGCAAGAACATCCCGTCGCGCGCGCGTGTGCGCAGCTATCCGGTGATCGAGAAGCACAAGGCGATCTGGGTCTGGATGGGGGAACGTCCGGCGGACGCTTCGAAGGTGCCTGACTTCAGCATGCTCGACAACGCAGCGCCGCTGCATTCTACAAAACGAGATCGCATTACCATTCGTGCAAATTACGAGCTTGTCATCGACAATTTGCTCGACCTGAGCCACACGTCCTATCTCCACGATGGCATTCTCGGCAACCAGGAAACCGTTGAATCCGAGATCGCCGTCGAACAGGAGGGCGACGACGTCATCGTCAGCCGTCATGCCCATGACGCGACCGCGCCGGGGCTCTTTGGCATTCTGATGCCCTCACGCCCCGGACGGGTCGACAAGTTCACCCGCATGCGCTGGATGCCGCCGAGCAATTTGCGTCTGATTACGGGAATTTGCCCACCCAACGCGGCGCCCGAGAGCGGCACCGGTTATCACGCGATCCATATGCTCACCCCCGAAACCGACCGCACGACCCATTATTTCTTTACAGCAGTGCGCTTCAATGTGTTGACGACCGATGATGCCTTGAACGAGCAGATACAAGACAAGATATCGACGACTCGCCGGTTCGCCTTCGAACAGCAGGATGCGCCGATTATCGAAGCACAGCAGGAGATCATCGACGCTGCGGAGGCCTCGGTGGACCCGGTGATTCTGGCGATCGATGTGGGGCCGGTTCGTTACAAGAAAGTCCTGCAGAGGCTGATCCGCGAGGAGCAATCGCAATAAGGCGACGGTCTCCCGCACGCGTCAGACGGGATACCGGCGTTAAATCAACGGGACAACGCGCCAGCGTGAGCAATTTTGTGGAGCAATGCACGAAGCTTCCACGTCGCAAAGTGCTTTGCCTTGCGGCGTCTGCGTTTCAGGGTGCATTACCGATTGCGTGGGCGCAGGACTATCCGGCGCGGCCGGTGCGCGTTATGGTCGGCTTTGCTCCCGGCGGCTCGGCCGATATCCTCGCACGCCTGATGGCGCAATGGTTATCGGAGCGCCTCGGCCAGCCATTCATCATCGAGAACCGCGCCGGCGCCGGCACCAACATCGCGACCGAGGCCGTGGTGCGTGCGGCAGCGGACGGCTACACGCTTCTGCTGGTCACGGCATCCAACTTCATCAACGCGACGCTCTACGAGAAGCTGAGTTTCAACTTTATACGCGACATCGCGCCGGTCGTGCTGCTTGCCCGCGAACCCAACGTCATGCTGGTCCATCCTTCGGTGCCGGCCAAGACGGTTGCGGAGTTTGTCGCCGTTGCGCGGGCCAATCCGGGCAAGATCACGATGGCCTCAGGCGGCAATGGCGCCCCGTCCCATGTGACCGGCGAGTTATTCGAGATGCAGGCTGGTGTCAATCTCGTTCATGTCCCATATCGCGGCGCGGGCCCCGCCCTGACGGACCTGCTGGGGGGCCAAGTCCAGCTCTATTTTGCTCCGATGTCAGCAACGGTCGAATACATCAGGGCCGGCCGGCTGCGAGCGCTCGCGGTCACCGCGGCAACGCGCTCCGAGGCGCTGGCAAACGTTCCGACGGTCAGCGAATTCGTGCCCGGCTTTGAGGCGAGCCAGTGGTATGGCATCGGCGCGCCGCGGAATTCGCCAGAAGAGATCGTCGCGCAGCTCAATGGCGAACTGAATGCTGTCCTCTCCAATCCGATGGTGAAGAGGCGGCTTGCCGATTTGGGCGAAACTGCGCTCGGAGGATCGCCTGCTGACTTCGGAAGGCTGATTGCCGAGGAAACCGTAAAGTGGGGCCACGTCGTGCGGTTCTCCGGCGCAAAAGCCGACTGAGCTCGTGTAGAACGCTCATAGAGCTCCAAACAATGCGCGGACCAAGCCGTGTTCTCGGACAAATGAAGACTCGTGGTGAGGGCCGCCTCGGACAACTTCGACAGAGTTGTCGCCCGCGTAACCCGCGCCCCAAGCCGTCTTCGGGTTTAGCGCAAATGACCCCGTTTGCGAGGCAGAAGTCTCGGATAGCGGTTGCGTTGCGGGGCACCTGCTAGCGCCAAAGCCTTCGACTTTAGTCAGGGGATACGTGCTCTGGAGGACCGGGAGCAAGGCAGCGAGAAACACGGGGACGGCCGCGAGGCCTGCCCATGGCGCCGGCAACTGCTTCGATATGCTGCGCGTTGCCAGAAATCGTCCCCTAGAATTTGTCGAAGGTCATTACCGGAACTCGAGGATCGATCCGCGTTGAAGACGATTGACCCTCGGGTCAAGTTTAATCGAGACACGCTCGCGGCCTCGTTGGACGTCTCACTTGGCATAGGCTAAACTGGCATGCGATCGCAGCTGGAGACGTTGCCGATCGCAAGTCCGGAGGGTGTCATGCGCCATGCGATTACGGGTTCCGTCATGCTCGCCGCCGCCTTCGGCACAGGACCTGTTCACGCACAGACCGCGCCGCCGACGTCGCCGGCGGAGGCGGCGCGGCAATTTGATGCCTCGTTGAATGCCGCCGAAATGGGCGGCTGGATGAAAATCATGGCGGCTGAGCCCAACCATGTCGGCTCGCCGCACGACAAGGCGAATGCCGAAATGGTACTCGCCCAATTCCGGGAGTGGGGGTGGGATGCCCACATCGAAACCTTCGAGGTGCTTTATCCGACGCCGACCAGCGAGACGCTTGAGCTTCTCGGCTCCG
>JASHYD010000154.1 GCA_030043175.1 Xanthobacteraceae bacterium
TTCAGCGAGCAGGCAAAAAAGCTGCGCGTCGCCTGCGATGGCTGTCACGCACGGTACATGAAGGTCGAGCCGCCATCGCCGCCGTAACGTCTTTGTGGCCCCGCGGGGCGGCTGCATCGGCATTTACCGATGTTTCGCCGTTGCCACACCCTACAACCGCTCATTGTCACAGCCCGTACCGGCGGGTGCGGCCCTGGAACGAGCGGATCGCCCGCAGGAAGTCGATCTTGCGGAACGCCGGCCAGTTCACTTCGGAAAAGTAGAATTCCGAAGTCGTGCTCTGCCAGAGCAGAAACCCGGAGAGCCGAATCTCGCCGCTGGTGCGGATAATGAGGTCGGGATCAGGCAAATCCGGGGAGTAGATATGACGCCCGACCGCCCCCGGCGTCACCAAGTCGATAACCTCCTCCAGCACCTTGCCGGCCTTCAACTGCTCGCGCAGGAACGATTGCACCGCGTCGGTAATCTCCCGACGCCCGCCATAGGCGGCTGCGATGGTTAGATGCATGCCGTCGTAGTCCTTGGTCGCGGCTTCGGCGGCACGCACGGCCGCAAGCGTCGCTTCCGGCAACAGGTCAAGGCAGCCAATGGCTCGGACGCGAACGCGCTGGCGATGGATTTGCGGCGCCTTGGCGAGTTGGAGCAATTTGTTTTGGGTCGCCGTCAGAATGCCGGAGACTTCATGCGGTTTGCGAGCAAGGTTATCGGTGGAAAGCACCCACAGCGTGACGGCGGGAATCTTAAGCTCGACGCACCAGGTGAGCAGATCATCGAGCTTGTCGGCGCCCACCGCATAGACTTCGTCAGGGTCTGTCAGTTGGTGCTGCCGGCCGTGGCGTCGATTGCCGTCCAAAATGACGCCGACATGTCGCGGCACCGCCTGCGCCCGGACCTGCCGCGTCAGCCGACTCTCGTAGATTCGATAGAGCGCCGCCAGCACGTGGGATCGCGCTCTGTGCTCATCAGCCATTTGACATCGAACTGTTCTGCCCCGGTTCCCCTGCGCCTGCTCTTGCTCTCCCCTGATCTAACGATACCGGTCCGGCCGATCGAGGTAATCCGCGACGTAGCGTCGGACCGCTGTCACCAGCGGAGTGAAGCCGGCATTGTAGCCGGCACGGCGCAGGTTCTCCATGGAGGCTTCGGTGAAATACTGATAGTTGTCGCGGATCGCGGCCGGCATGTCGACGTATTCGATGTTCGGCGCTCGGCCAAGCGCCGCGAACATCTCCTCGATCATTTCGCGAAAACTCTGAGCCTTGCCAGTCCCCACGTTAAATAATCCGTTGACTGACGGCGTAGCGAGAAGCCAGTGCACAATAGCAACCACATCGTCAACGTAAATGAAATCGCGCCGCTGGTCGCCATCGGCGACGCCGAGGCGATGGGACTTGAACAATCGCACCGGCGAGCCGGCCTTGGCGCGGTCGAACACCTTGCAGAGCACGCTCATCATATCGCCCTTGTGGTATTCGTTCGGGCCAAAGACGTTGAAGAATTTGAGACCGACCCATTGCGGTGGCAGCGGCTGCTTCTTGGCGGCGCGGGTAAGCAGCGCGAGATCAAATTGGTGCTTGCTCCAGCCGTAAAGGTTCATCGGCTTGAGCTTCACAAGCGCCGGAAGCCTGTTGTCGTCGACAAACCCCGCCTCGCCATCCCCATATGTTGCCGCCGATGAGGCATAGACGAAGGGCGTGCGCGTCGCCGTGCACCAGTCGAGCAAGCGGAGCGACAGGCGGAAATTATTTTCGATCACCTGATCGCCATCGGTCGCGGTCGTTGACGAAATGGCGCCAAGATGAATGACCGCGTCGAGCTTGCGTCCTTTTAGCCAATCGGACAGGTCGGACGGGGGAATAAGATCCGCGAGCTGTCGCTTCTGCAGATTGCGCCACTTGCCGTCCGAGCGCAGCCTGTCGTTAACGACGACATCGTCGCACCCCGCCGCATTCAGGCCGGCAACCACGTTCGACCCGATAAATCCTGCTCCGCCGGTCACCAGCAGCATATTGCTTTTCCTTAACCGTGCCTCCGGTTGTATCTCGACTCGGGTGGAGAAGGCCACGAACCATGTCAAAATCGACCAAATGTCAAGTTGCGCCGGCGTCGCTGTGAAGCCTGCGGGATTGCGGAAAACGGCAATATTCTCAAAACGTTAATATCACATCGGGTATCCCGGCCAAAAATGCATCATTGCCGGCTTCTCCCGGTGATCTTAACCACGATGCCTGGTGCTCGTTTTGGCGATGGCCAGGACCGGTCATGGCCAAGCGGAGACTTTTAGTTTCGCCCCGAGACACGTCAGCTGACCACAATTAATCAATCGCCAAGCAGCCTGACACCGCCGAGAGTTGACAAAAAGTCCATTTTTCGTGGTCACAATTGACAAAACACCAAGCGGCTTGACAAAACGTCAACTTACCGTGGCGGGCAATTGTCAAATGGGCTGGTAAGGGCATCGATGACTTCATTTGAAACCGTTCTCGATCAATTCGTCCGCAAGCGGGTGCTTGTGGTCGGCGACATCATGCTCGACCGGTTCGTCTACGGGCACGTCTCGCGCATATCGCCCGAGGCGCCGGCGCCGGTAATTGAGACGGCCGGGCCCGTGGACGTGATCGGCGGGGCCGGCAACGTTGCACGCAACATCGTCAGTCTCGGCGCCGCCTGCGACATCGTCGCGGTGGTTGGATGTGACGACGCTGCACAAGCGATCCGCGGTGGTCTCCAAAGCTATGCGATCGCGACCAGTGGATTGGTCGAGATCTCGCGTCGCGTGACGACGGTCAAGACGCGGTTCGTCGCCCACTTGCACAACACGCACCTGCTGCGCGCCGATACCGAAGAAACGACGCCGATCGGCGAAAAGGCCGAGGAGGAGATCATCGCGGCGGCGAAGAGCCGGATCGATTCCGCCGACGCGGTGATCCTATCTGACTATGCCAAGGGCGTACTGACACGACAGGTTATCGCGGCGGTGATCGCGGCGGCGCGGCGGGCAGCTAAGCCGGTCATCGTCGATCCCAAGGGGATCGATTATGCGCGCTATCGCGGCGCAACGGCCCTCAAGCCCAATGTCGGCGAGCTCGCTCAGGCATTGAGCCGCCCGATCGCCAACGATGAGACAGCCATCAGAGCGGCGGCCAAATCGCTGATCGAGCAAATTGGCTGCGAGAGCGTACTCGTCACACGGGGCGACCGCGGGATGCTGCTGGTGTCGAGCGATGGCGAACTGGCTTCGTTCGATGCGGTTGCCAGACGCGTCGTCGATGTCTCCGGCCCGGGCGATACGGTGGTGGCGAGCTTTGCGCTCGCGCTCGTCAGCGATGCCGGAATCCGCAATGCCGCGCGGCTTGCCAATGTGGCGGCCGGCGTGGTGGTTGGCAAGAAAGGGACGTCGCAGGTTACCGCAGATGAACTGCGCGGGCAGCTGCTGTCGCGCCCGCACTTCGAATTGCGTGAGAAAATAAAGGACATGGAGTCGATCGCGGGCTGCGTTGGGGCGTGGCGTCGTGAGGGGCTCACGGTCGGTTTCACCAATGGCTGCTTCGATCTCCTCCATCCGGGGCATGTGCAGCTCCTGTGCGAGGCGCGTTCGCGCTGCGACCGGCTGATCGTCGGCCTCAACAGCGACGCCTCGGTGAGGCGGCTCAAGGGCGCGGCCCGGCCGGTACAACCGGAGGCCGCGCGGTCAGTCGTGCTGGCGGGGCTCGCCTTTGTGGACGCAGTCGTTCTCTTTGCGGAGGACACCCCGATCGAACTCATTGGGCGGATCAGGCCTGATGTCCTGGTGAAGGGCGCCGACTACCGGATCGATCAGGTGGTCGGGCGCGAACTCGTCGAGTCATATGGCGGCAGGGTCGCTCTGGTCGATTTGCTGCCGGATTCCTCAACGACGCTCATCATCGATCGATTGAAGGCCGAGGCGGCACATGCGGTCTCAGGTCTCGCCGAGGTGAAATGAAGGCAGACTTGCGTTGGCTGACCGACCACGCCTGGCCGCTCTGGCTTGCGCACGGCATCGATTGGCAGCGCGGCGCCTTCCACGAACACCTTGATGCGGGCTCGCTTGAATGTCACGCGGCGTTTCGGCGCCTGCGGGTTGCGGCGCGCCAGACCTATGTGTTCTGCAAAGCTGCCCGATATGGCGTGCCCCACGCCAAGGAGGCGGTCGCGCTCGGACTTGATTTCCTACGCGGGCCGGCGCGGCTTGCCGACGGGGGTTTTGCCTGGCGTTTTGACCTTGGCAACCAACCGATCGATCGGACGCGCGATCTCTACGATCACGCGTTTGTCCTGCTCGCCTTTGCGACGGCGGCCGACGTGGTGGGCGCCGACCGCGTGCGGGCGGATGCAGTCGCGCTCGTCGAGCATATCGCGACGCAATTTGTCCACCCGGGCGGCGGCTATTGTGAAGGCATTCCGACCGCGCAACGGCGCAGACAAAATCCCCATATGCATCTGTTCGAGGCTCTGTTGGCGGCAAGCGAGGCGTTCGGCAGCGAGCGCTTTTTCGATTACGCGAGCGATCTGGCCGCTCTCTTCGCCGCCCGCTTCTTCCAGGCAAAGGACGGCGCATTGGCGGAATGCTTCGATGAGGAGCTGGCGCCCCTGCGGGAGGCCGGACGCTTTGCGGCCGAGCCGGGTCATCACTACGAGTGGACATGGCTGCTTCACCGCCACAGGGCGATTGCCGCCGCGATGGGCTGCCCTGTGGACCCGGAGTTGCAATCGGCCGCCGATTCGCTTTTTGAATTTGCCGAGCGGCATGGGGTCAATCGGTGGAGCGGTCTGGTGGTGAACGGTTTGTGGAGCGACGGTCAGGTTTCGGACGGCAGTTTTCGGCTTTGGCCCCAAACCGAACGGCTCAAGGCGGTGGCGCGTCGGCGGCGCGGTCAGGTCGCAGAGGCCCGGGGGGCGCTTGAGCGGCACCTTGCCGGAGCCCGTCCTGGACTGTGGATTGAACGATTGGACGCGGGCGGGCAGCCGATTGCGGAACCTGCGCCGGCCACCAGCCTTTATCATCTGACCGCCGCATTGACCGATGATGCGGTGTTGGAGCTGGGCGAGTTGAACGGTGAACGCCATGGCATCAAAGCTTGACCAATTGCGCGGTATGACGGTCGTTGTCGCCGATACCGGCGACATTGACGCGGTACGCCGCCTCAAGCCGCAGGACTGCACCACCAACCCCAGCTTGCTGCTTAAGGCGGTGGAGAATCCGGCATATTCACATCTCGTCGAAGAGGCGGTCGCCTGGGGCCGCCGCCAGGGCGGCGACCCGGATGCAGTGGCGGCGGCGGTGTGCGATCGGCTCGCAGTGTCGTTTGGCGCCGAGCTCGCAAAAATCGTCCCCGGCCGCGTGTCGATCGAAGCCGACGCCGATTTGTCCTTCGATACCCGATCAACCATCGATAAGGCTCGCGCCATCGTGGCGGCTTGTGAGTCGCGTGGCGTCACCCGCGATCGCATCCTGGTCAAGGTCGCGTCAACCTTGGAAGGCATCCGCGCCGCCGAGACGCTGCAGCGCGAACAGATCGACTGCAACCTCACCTTGCTGTTCTCGCTCGTGCAGGCGGCCGCCTGCGCCGACGCGGGCGTCTTCCTGATCTCGCCTTTCGTCGGCCGCATCCTCGATTGGCACGTGAAGGCGGGCGGCGGCCCCTATACGTCCGAAACCGATCCCGGCGTGACGTCCGTGCGCAGCATCTACGCCTATTATAAGGCGCATGGCTTCCGCACCGCCGTTATGGGCGCATCATTTCGCAATACTGGCGAGATCGAGGCGCTAGCGGGCTGCGACCGCCTCACCATCTCACCGGCGCTGCTCGATAAGCTTGAGGCGGACCACGGGGACCTTCCGCGGCGGCTCTATCCCACAAGCACCGGCGACGCTCTCCCGCGACTGATCCTTGATGAGAAGACATTCCGGTTTGAACTCAATCAGGACGCCATGGCGACCGAAAAGCTCGCCGAGGGCATCCGTCTGTTCGCGAAGGATTTGTATGCGCTGCGCGCGCTGATGCGGGCCAAGGTGGTCCGCGCCGTCACATCATCACAACAGCAACTTATGCCCACTTTGCAAGGCTAACCTGTCGACTGCCGCGGGCAGGGCATCGCCAGTGAGGTCATGCGCGAGGCGGTAAGGCAGCTGCGGGAGAAGCATGGCCTCGATTTCGGGCTCCTTTTTGCGAACCGCGTCACCCGCCTTATAGAAGCGGCTTGGATGGGCGCCTTTTCGAAGGAGAGGTCTTCGTCGAACAGCCTCGAGAGCGCGTGCGTTTTCACGTCACTGACCCCTTCGTCTTTGAATTGATTTCAAAATTACGCCCCGTGCGGGAATACTCGACTTATGCGGACTACCGTGGTGAACTCCCGCCAGGGCGAAGAAATCCACGCCGCACCCGATAGTCGTCGTCTTCACCTACGCCAGTTCCATGGCGATGACCCTGAAGCCATGCACCGATGCTTCGCCAACCCCGAGGCGATGCGTTTCTGGAACCATCCGGTCCACACGAAGCCGATCGAGACCGAGCGCGCTGTGCGCAAGATTGCACACCTTCCTATTATCGGTTTTGGGGCGTGGCCGATGCCACGGCACGGATTCCGGGTTAACGCTCACTTAAGCTGCAGCAGTTCGAGCAAGTAAGACGTGTCCCAACTTGCTGACTTTCTGCGTGTTTTGACGCTGCGCTTGGACTTGTTGGCACGGACGAGACCGAGCGCGAAGCGGCGTACGATGGCCATGTTCTTGGCGCCGTGACCGCTGCGGTAACGCGAGAGATCGTC
>JASHYD010000155.1 GCA_030043175.1 Xanthobacteraceae bacterium
GGAAGCGGCGTATCTTCGGTCATGGCGGCTGTGGCGCTGGTTGATTGCACGAAGCAGTTTGTTTGAACACCGATCTGCTATGTGAATCGGCCACTTCTCGCTACAGCCGCCGCAAATTATCAACAGTTGATGAATAATCCAGGCTAGACCAGGCAGCGCCTTGGTGCGAATGCCGATCTCCGCGGCGTCCGAGCGCACGATCAACGGGTTCGGAATCTGCGACGTCGTCGGGTCACCAGGGACCTGAATTGCAAACGCACCCCGCGCGTCATCGCTGTGATACCCCATGCCGGCCCCGAGGAACAGCTCGATCTTGTCGAACGGACCGAACACGGCCGACGCTTTCGGGCTGCCGATCGCGGTGGTTTTATTCCCCGAGTTTGCCGGCTGCAATTCTGAATTGACGGATGCCGCGTAGAGATCGCCGCGCCACCTGAAGGTGGTCTTGAACCAATCGGTCCAGCGCGTCGTGTTCTTGGCATAAATCCCGGCATCCGTTTCGCTAACGTGATCGAGAAGGGTGGCTGACGAGAAGTAGCACTGGTCGGTGTTGCTGATCGAGTTGGTGATGTTGTCGTAGCGGGTTTGCACGCCGACCGTGGTTTCGGTCGCCAAATTGACCGTCGAATGATCTTCGCCAGCATCGGTTCCTTGATGGCTTTTGCGGCCTGCGCGGGAGACAGCCACTTGACTTCGCGCTCGTGCTTTTCGGGCCATTCTCGGCTCTGTCGCCAGGGAAGACGCTAGTGGCTGAGGAATTGGCCGTCAACGCGCCGGCGTCAGTCCCTGGGACGGCCGCGGTGTGGACCTGGCGGGTGGGGCGGCGGCCGGCCGCGGCACCTCTGAGATCTTGTCAAAAAGAGCCTGCTCGATCGTCTGCAGATTGGTAATGTCGCGCCTCATTTGACCGAGGCCACTGGAGAGTTCATCGACGCTTTTTTTGAACCGCCGCGAGAGCAGATGAGATCGCTTCGAGCTGCCGGGAAAGAGCAACGGGAACAGGAGCGGCCTGCTGAACGGAGACTACGAATTGGCTATTATCACACTACGTGTGACCGTCCTTACCTTGCCCCCGCTGACAGGCGCGGCTTTTTTGTAGCGCCGTACCACCCCTCTCGCCGGCGGGACTTATTTAAAGTCATCCGCGCCGCGCCCCTCGGCAACAAGCCTCGCGGCCTTGGTGATATCCGCCTCGCGCGTCAGGCGGTCGAATGCCGCTTGGCTGGCCTTGGATCAACGTTCGATCGACTCAGTTATTTATGGACGGGCTCTTAGTACGAGGGCATCACCGTAGCGCCTCCGGTCCGTGATCTTCGCCCTGCGAAGCTTCCGTATTGAGCGCCGCCGCAATACCAGCCAGCGACGTGACGCCCGCGGCATGTATCTCGCGAATGACGCGCGCGCATAATCAAGCCGGCCTCGCCTGGCGATCGAGACTGGCTGCACTTGATAACGGGCAGTCGTTCTAAGCCGAGTGGCGCGCAAGCTCCGTGGTAATCATCGTACAACGACGCCGCCAATTGCTCCGGGTCGAACCGCACAATCCGCCGCTTCCCAAAATAGCTCATAAGTTGATTCGGTTCATAAGATGGGCAGCTCCGGGAGGCTAATCGATTACGTAGGTATTGGATGTACTCCCTCGTTTCTGCGGCGAAGTCTTCGACCGCGAGGGCGTTGCTGAAATCTTTGGCGGCGAACCGTTGAAGGTTTCGCCAATTTCGCCAGTCGTCACCCCTCTTACTCCGGGGGATTTGCGATGCAGTGGGACGAGTCCCATTTTAAAATAGAAATAGTGGAGGGTTTGTGGTTGACGCTCCCGAAGCTGGCTGGTCTGATGTACCCTAAGCCGTTTTAAAAACACGTCGGCGAATGGTTTGGAAACGCCTGCAGTCGGCTCGGACCGAAGCGCCTTTGCCGAGGAACGCCATTCCGTGCTGTGAGTTTTTCGAGCCAAGAAATTAAAGATAGCGCGACAAAGTTATGCTGCGGTCGAGCGCCCGTAAGGCGTCAGCCTCGAGCAGAGCTTCGCGACACATTTCGCGAGCGCGCGAGGCTCAAGGGGGGAAGCCGGAAAGTCCTCTCCCACAACGAAAGGCTTCTAGAAAGAGCATAAAGCATCGTCCATCGAAAAAAGGTTGGCCTCCATGCGTAAGATCGGCTCCTTAGGTTTGACCATTGGCGCCAGCATCGTGGCGGTGAGCGCCGGTGCCTTCGCCTTCCTCGCGTTTGCCAACGACAAGAGCGGTCAAGTGGCCGAAGAGGTGGCCAACGCGGGCAGCGCCCCCATCCCGGACCGCCCCGACTGGAACTGGGACGTGCGCCCGATCCTGTCGCAGAACTGCTTCTCCTGCCACGGCCGGGCGACTCAGAAGGCAGGCCTGCGTCTCGATGTCCAGGAATCGGCCTATGGCCCTATCCCCGACGACAAGAACAGGCGCGCGATCGTGCCGGGCAATCTGCGTAAGAGCGAGCTCTACAAGAGCATCATCTCCACCGACCCGGACCACAAGATGCCGCCCAAGGAGGCGCACAAGACCCTGTCGACCCGTGAGGTCGCGGTGATCGAGCGCTGGATCGCGCAGGGCGCCCAATACAAGCAGCATTGGGCCTACATGACGCCTACGATCGTGAAGCCCAAGCAGACCAAATGGGATAGCCAGGCGGTCAACGAGATCGACCGCTACGTCTATGCTGGGCTCGCCAAGGAGGGCCTGTCGCCGTCGCCCGAAGCCGACCGCGAGACCCTGATCAACCGCGTCACTCTCGACCTTACGGGCCTGCCGCCCACACTCGAGGAAGTCGATGCATTCGTGAACGACAAGGATCCGAGCGCCTACGAGAAGCTGGTCGACCGGTTGCTGACGTCAATCGAATACTCCGAGCGCCAGACGAACATCTGGCTCGACGTCGCCCGCTACGCCGATACCCGCGGCGGCTTGAACGACAATGAACGCCCGCTCACCTATCCCTACCGCGACTGGGTGATCGACGCGTTCCATCGCAACATGCCCTACGACCAGTTCGTCACCTGGCAGCTCGCCGGCGACCAACTTCAGAATCCGACCCGCGAGCAGCTTCTGGCTACCGCCTTCCTCAAGGCCGGCCGTCAGGACTCCGAAGGAGGCTCGATCGACGAAGAATTCCGCATAAACAACGTGAACGAGCGCACGGAGTTGATCGGCAAGGATTTCCTGGGCCTGACCGTTGGCTGCGCCAAGTGTCACGACCACAAGTACGACGTGATCGCCCAGGCCGACTATTATTCGATGGCCGGCTTCTTCAACCAGATGGAGGAAGGCGGCTTGGCCTCCACGAGCCGCGGTACGCCGCGGGGTGCCACTCTGGAATGGCCGACAGAGTTGCAATCCAACAACCTGGCTGAGGCCCACGCGCTCACGGTGACCAAGGAAGACACTTATCAGAACGCGTTGCGCGCCGCGCAGAAGAAGGCGGCGGCCGCGCTCGCCGCGATGCCGGACGGCGCGCGCGCCAGCGTCCTCGAGGCGTCGATTGCGGCCGACACGCAGGCTTACTATCCGTTGGACAGCGGGTACACTGGAGATTTCTCATCACTCTATCTGGAGCCACAGGAGCCGCTCTTGGGTCTCCCGGTCGAAGGCGAGAAGAGCCCCTTCGACGGCATGGCCCGCACCCAACTGGCGGCATTTCTGCAGCAGAAGATCCTGGCCGACGTCCACGCCGGCAAGCCTGCCCCCATGCTTGGTCGCGGCCAGGCGGCTGCCGTGTCGCCCATCGGCCGCCGCGCTGTCATGGCAGGCGACCTGGCGGCCATGAAGGCCGACCCGGGCCTGCCGCGCCTTGCTTCCCGCGAGGTCGAGTGGGCCATGGAGCAGCTCATCGCTTCCGGCTACGTCGACGATCGCCTGGGCCCCGGCGGGGCGCGCATTAACTACCGCCGGCTACCACAATGGGTCCATCCTGAGGCGCTGCAATGGACCGACTCCGGCCTCGGCGACGGCAAGAACGCGTTCGTCAGTAACGTGAAGTTCGTGCCGGGCCACAAGGGTCAAGGAATCCAGCTGCGCGACTCGGTGTTCTCCGCCGACCAGTCGGTCGGCATGTTCGAGCGCACCCAGGCTTACAGCTTCGACTTCTGGCTGAAGCTTCGGACCGAGCCCTACGTCGACACCACCCGGCCCAACGGGCCGTCTGCCTCGATCCTCTACAACAACAGCAGCATTGAAGGTCAAGGCTATGAACTCAGCATGGCCAATGGCAAGCTGTCGTATAGCATCATCCACCTCGCCCCGCGCGAGATGCTGCAAGTCTCTACCAAGGAGAACATCCCCACCGGCCGCTGGGTCCATATCACCTCGACCTATGACGGCGACTCCAAGGCCGAGGGCATGCACGTTTATGTCGACGGCAAGGAATGGCCGGTCCAAATCGACCACAACCAGCTCACCCGCTCGTCCTTCCCGCAGCCCGTCAATAATAACGGACAGGCCAGCTATTTTGGCCTGGCTGCCGGAATCAACTTCAATCGCCCCGAGCTGGTGGACGGCGCGCTCGACGAGTTCCGCGTCATTACCCGCGCGTTGACGCCGCTGGAGGTTGCCTATCTTGAGGATCCGAAAGCGGCCCTGGCCGTACCGGAGCAGGACGCCCGCGTCGACATGGCCCTGATCTCCGCCTACAAGGACCCCGCGGTCCGGAAGGCGTGGCAGGACTTGACCGAGGCGCGGCTGAACGAGCAGCGCGTGGAAACGCCGATCTTGCGCATCATGATCGCCGGCGACCAGCCAATGCCACGTAAGAATTACGTGCTCGACCGCGGCGTCTATAATTCCTACCGGGAAGAAGTGAAACCGCAGGCGCTCCCCCGGGTGCTTCCTTGGAACGAGAAACTGCCACGCAACCGCTTAGGACTGGCGGCATGGCTGTTCGATCCCCAGCATCCCTTGACCGCCCGCGTCTACATCAACCGCATGTGGCAGGGCCACTTTGGCAATGGCATCGTGCAGACAGTGGACGACTTCGGGACGCAGGGCACCAATCCGACGCACCCGCAGCTGCTGGACTATCTGTCAGTCGAGTTCATCCGCTCGGCCTGGGATATCAGGCATATGCACAGGCTGATGGTGATGTCCGCCACCTATCGGCAAAATTCCAACATCAGCCGCGACAACCTGGAAAAGGATCCGCGCAACTTCCTTCTCGGACACGGCCCACGCTTGCGCATGCCAGCGGAAACCATCCGCGACAATGCCCTGACGATCTCGGGCCTGCTTATCAAGAAGGTCGGCGGCGACGCGGTGTTCCCCTACGCGCCCGACGCCATCTGGGATGGCGTGGCCCAAGGCCACGTCGTCTATCCGACCAATGTGCCGGCCGACGAGAACTATCGGCGCTCGATATACACCTTCGTCAAGCGCAATGCCCCTGCGGCGAACCTCGCGCCATTCGACATGCCCGACCGTCGCGACGCACAGGCGACGCGGCCGACTTCCAACACGCCACTGCAGGGCCTGGCAATGTTGAATGATACCCAATTCATGGAGGCCTACCGCAAGCTGGCGGAGCGGGCGATCAACTCGTCCGCCAACGCGGACGAGCAGCTGATCACCCTGTGGCGCCTTGCGGTCCGCCGCCATCCGGACGCGACGGAGCTGGCGACCATCAAGGCGTATCGGGCCTCGGAAGTGGCGCTGATGCGGGAGTCACCCGATGAGGTGAAAAAGCTCATCGCCATCGGCCTCGCGCCGGCCGATCCTGAGGTTGATCCGGCGGAGCTCGCGGCCCTGACGGTCGTTACGGCCACCGTGATGAACACGCCGGACGCTTATACCGTGCGGTAGGAGGGATGACAATGAGCAGGAAGATCGAGATCGATCCCAGCATACTCGCCAACCTGACGCGCCGCGCTGTGCTGAGCTCCAGCATGGGGTTAGGGATCATCGCTGCGGCGAGGCTCCTCGGCGGCGCCGGGTCCCTGGCCAAGGACGCGACTTCAGCCGGGGCGGCCAATCCCCAGTCCGGTCCCATCTTGGGCAAGCTGACGACTGGTCATTTCCCGGCTCGGGCCAAGCGGGTGATCGACATCCACATGAAGGGCGCCGTGTCCCAGGTCGACACCTTCGACTACAAGCCTGAGGTCATCAAGCGCCACGGGGAAGAGATCCCGCCGTCGGTGAAGGGCAACGCTAAGATCTCATCCATGACCGCCGGTCAGACCACGTTCCCGCTGATGGGCCCGCTCGCCCCGTTTCGGCAATACGGGCAGTGTGGACGCTGGGTGTCAGACCTGATGCCGCACATCGGCGCCATCGCCGACGACCTGACGTTCATCCACTCGATCTGGACGCCGCAGGTCAACCATGATCCGGCGGACATCCTGATGCACACAGGCTTCCAGCTGCCGGGCCGTCCGGCGGCGGGGGCGTGGGTCAACTACGCGCTCGGCACCGACAACGCGAACCTGCCGTCCTACGTGGTGATGAAGTCGCAGTTCCAGTCGGCGGGCGTCGGCGCCACCCAGGCGAGCTGGTCGGCGGGCTTCTTGCCCTCCAACCACCAGGGTGTGGAGTTCCGTTCGGGCAATGACCCTGTTCTTTACGTGAGCAATCCCGACGGGATGAGCCGCGAGGAGCGCCGCGGCCAGATCGATGTCATCGACCAGCTGTCGAACCATCAGTACCAGATGAGTGGAGACCCGGAGATCCTGTCCAAGCTCGCGCAGTACGAAATGGCCTACCGGATGCAGGACTCGGTGCCGGAAGTCACCGACCTCAGCGCCGAGCCCGAATACATCCTCAACATGTACGGCCCGCAGGTGCGCGAGCCGGGCACCTTCGCCCGCAACTGCCTGCTCGCCCGCCGCCTGATCGAGCGGGGCGTGAAATACGTGCATCTGGTCCAGGTCGGCTGGGACCACCACAATGGCATTGCCCGGCGTCATCCTCCCGATTGCTGGGCCGTCGACCAGCCCTCCGCTGCCCTGGTCATGGATCTGAAGCAGCGCGGCCTGCTGGACGACACCCTCGTCACCTGGAAGGGCGAGTTCGGCCGGACGGTCTACGCCCAGGGCGGGATCAACCCCAATGCGGGCCGCGATCATCACGGCGGCAATTTCACCATGTGGATGGCGGGCGGTGGGACCAGGCCGGGGATCGCCTACGGCAAGACCGACGACTTCAGCTACAACATCGTCGCGGATCCGGTGGAGATCCACGACCTGAACGCAACGATGCTCTACCTCTTGGGCATCGACCACAAGCAACTGACCTTCCACTACCAGGGCCGCGATTTCCGCCTCACTGACACGGGAGGTAACGTGATCCACGGCATCATCGCCAAGGGTGCTGCCTGATGGAGCTCATCTGGTTCCTGGGGCGTTTCCACGTCCTGATCCTACACCTGCCGCTTGGCATACTGACCCTGGCGGTCGCGCTGGAGATCCTGGTCAGATTCCGACGGTTCAGGTTTCTTGAAAGCATGCTCGCTCCCGTCTGGATTGCCGGCGCGCTCAGCGCGTTGGCTACAGTCGCCCTGGGACTCATGCACGCCACGGAGGAGAGCTTTGACGACGTACCGGCGGTGGACGCCCACGGCTTGGCTGGAATGACGCTGGCAGCAGCCGCCTGCCTGACGGCCATTCTGCGCACACGCCTGCACCCGCTGACCGCTTGGCCCAGCTCGGCTGGGTCCGAGAAGATTGGGTCGCGGATCAACGGAGCGGTGCGGTCGTTCTTCACCTCTGGCGGGGCTCTGGATCGCTCCTACGACAAGCTCTGGGCCGTTCCGGCGGCCGCGGTCTTGTTCCTGATGATTCTGACCGGGCACCTCGGCGGCAGCCTGACTCACGGCGACACCTACCTTGCGCAGTACGCCCCGGGCCCCATCCGGGTCCTTGCGGGTCTGCCGGCCGATGCCGGACCGAGGCCCAAGCCCGCTGATCTCGCGTCAGCGGACATCTATCTCGATGTAGTGCAGCCAGCTTTGGAGCAGCGGTGCTCGAACTGTCATAACAATTCCAAGACGTCCGGCGGCTTTTCTTTGGCGAGCTACGAGACCCTGATGAAGGGCGGCTCCAAGGGCCCGGTGATTACCCCCGGCAACCCCTCCACCTCCGATCTTTTCCGACGGGTCACCCTGACGCCGGACCGTTCCGACTTCATGCCCAGGAATGGCAAGACGTCGCTCAACAAGAACGAGGTCGCCGCGATCGGCTGGTGGATATCGCAAGGCGCGCCCAAGAGCGCTCTGGTCGGCAACCTGCAGCTGACGGCAGAGGCCTCCTCCGCCATCCAGGCGGTGATCGGAGTCGCCGGCGGAGGGGTCGGCGAAGAAGAGGAGGCGGCGGGCCCCGACGAAGCGCCCCTGCCGCAGGTGGCCGAGGCCGACAAGGCAGCGGTGGCCAAGGTTGTGGAGGAGGGCTTCATCGTCAGGAAGATAGCCAAGGGCTCCAACCTCGTTGATGTGGACTATGTCTCCGCCCATCCGGTGACACCCGACATGATCAACGATCTGGCCAGGTTCGGGCCCAACATCCTGCGGCTAAACCTCAGGCACGCCGGCGTCACCGACTCGGAGGTCAAGACCATTGCGGGCTTCGCCAATCTGGGGCACCTACGCCTGGAGGAGAACGCCATCACCGATACTGCGGCTGCGGATATTGCCGACCTGAAGAACCTGACCTATTTGAACCTGACCAATACAAACGTAACGGACGCAGGCCTGGACCAGGTCTCGACCTTGCCCAAGCTGTCGCGCATCTATGTCTGGGGAACCGCCATCACCCCCAAGGCTGTGGACAAGGTGAAAGCCGCGTGCAAGGACCTCACGGTCTATGTCGGCTTCACCGCCAAGGACATTCCCGTCGAAACCAAGATCATCATGCCCGCGAATTGATCGCTATCCGAACGGGCGGGGGCCTTTCGGTCGTTCCTCTGGAGTCAGAACAGTCGAAGGTCGTTGCCATCGGCTCGCTTCCTTCTGAGAGTCGATGTCCCAGAAGGCTTGCTCCCCTAGCTGAGCAAGCGGCGTCATATCCCACAGCAAGACCGTCCCGTCGGAAGAACTCGTCGCGAGTAGCGTGCCGTCGGGACTGAACCTTGCGACTTAGACCTCAGCCAGCTGACCGGCCATCCGGAGTAACTCGTCGCCCGACTGCGTGTCCCATATTCTGATGGAGAAGTCGGAACCACCTGTCACAGCCATGGTTGGTTTCGAGGGGAGGAAATCGATTGAATAGACCTCTCCCGTATGTCCGACGAGGCGCGACACCTCAGCGTCGGTAATCATGGACACGTTTTGAGCTCCCGACGATGCTCCTCCGCCGGATCCGTTGCCGCCTAATGCGACTAGCCCCGCTGGGGCGCCGGAGGCGACGGCCTTCACCTGCCCGACACCGGAGCCGAGTCTGTCGAACGTCAGCGCTCCGGCCACGGTGAAGTCCCGGCGCACGAGTGTGAGCCGCGCTCGGGAGTTGTACCCGACGAACATCACTGGCCCGTCGGAGAATCCGTGGCTGTCATAGGATGTGATCGCAGGGATCACCACGCTCTTCGATATACCACAATGTCCGGGATCGAACTCGGCCACCAACGTTCCGTCGCTAGTTGCTGCTGCAAACAGCGATTTTCGTCCCAATCTTACGAGCTCGTGGAAACTCGCGAGTTCAGGTATCGGGCACCTCTTGGCAGTTCCCGCGTCCACATCGATGGTGTACACCCCTTTCCGTCCCCCGAGAACGGCGTAACTTCCGATCTCGTCCAGCGCGAGTCGCGCGCTTTCATCAACATCTTCGAAGCGTCTTGAAAAGATCTGCCTTCCTGACAGGACATCGTCGATGACGACTCGCCCGTCGGAGAGCGTCATGCCGATCCGTCTGGCGTCACCTGAAAACATCAAACCCCGGGCCGTCACGTTGGAATGGATCGCAACACGTTTCGCGGGGTCAGCCCCTGGGATATCATCGCGATAGTTGCCGCGCTTAGAGAGGTCTGGTTCTCGGCCAAAAAGTCGGCGGTGCGGAATACTTAACCCGGATAACACAAGTGCTCGGGCGGTCGAGTCGCTGCGCGCGTTGAGGGCAAATCGCTGTCCAGCCGCGGATCGATCCAGCCGCGTCGACGCGAGTGCGGCGCGGAAGGCTGGAGCGAAGGCATCACGCATGCGAAAGTACCTCCATTGTTCTCCACTGATTTCAAGAGACCGCTCGCGCAACGCAGCAAGGTCGTTATCAGCAACCGCCTTCGCCATCGCGAGAATCGCAACGACCAACATCAAACCGCCGATCGCGGCAGCAAGAGTGCGGCGACGCGCGACACGTCGCTTCTCTCGCCGCCACAGCAAATCGAAATCGACGTCTAGAAGAAATCTCTGGGACGAGATTCGCGAGAAAATTTTCAAGAACTACGCCCTCAAATCGATGGACGAGGTTCTGGCCGAACTCGGCCTTGCGGATCGTCTCGTCAACGGTCCGCTCGGCCATAACACGCTTGCCGAAGCAACCGGATACAATCCGGATGCCCTGCGCCGGTTGCTTCGCGCAGCGGCGAGCTCCGGGCTTCTTGCTGCGACGTCTGACGGTGCCTACGGATTGACGCGGCTCGGCGAGAAACTCATATCCGATGGGTCGGGCTCGCTCCGCGATTACGCGATCTCGGTAACGAGCCCGGGAGCTTGGCTTTCCTGGGGACGTCTAGTCGAGGCTGTTCGCTACGGGGAGCCCCAAACCGTGGCGGCGCTCGGCCGAGAACTCTTCGCGCATTATCGGCAGAATCCGGACGAAGGAGCGGCGTTTACCGGCGCGATGGCAGTCCGCTCGCGGAAGGTCGCGCAGGAGGTCGCGGGCGTGCTTGACACTTCGTTCAGTTGAATGGGCGCTTGAGGCTCTCGGACGCCGAGCGTTCGCTACGGCGGGCCCTGACTGAATACGTTGACCACTACCATCAGGAGCGCAACCACCAAGGAAAGGACAACGTCCTGCTATTTCCTCGGAACCGTGACCTCGATCGAGAGCGGTGCGTGCAATGCCGCGAGCGATTGGGCGGGCTCCTGCGTTATTATCATCAAGAGGCCGCATGAAAAGGCGGTCAGATGGGTTTTTTGATCAACCGGGATCATGGCTTGGTCTGGAGGGTCGGATGGCAGAAACTAGGTTGGCCTTCGCCCTCGCGGGGCTCGGTGGCTTCAACGCCCATGGGGCGGGGTTCCTGCAGGCGGCGCGCGACAATGGAATTAAGCCTGACCTCGTCACCGCGACCAGCGGCCAGATCGTGGTTCTCGCCGCCTACCTGAAAGGCGCAACGGATCTCAAGAAGGGGCTGATCGACAAGGCGCTTGAACACAATCCGCTCGCACAGCTGCGGATCGCGTTGCTAGGCTACCCAGGTGTTTTCGAGCCCGCTGTCACCGAGGCAGTCGCGCGTATCCTGACGCCCCCCTTTTTCGGACTGGGCATCAATTTCTTCGCTGACCGCTTTCTTCCCGCACAGCTCTATAAGCCGACACGCACTGCCGAGATCATCAAGGAGTTGAGTGACACGCTGAATGACAGCCCCATCGGCGTCATCTTCAACACCTATGATCCCAGGACTAGCGCGGGCGTCCTTTGCGGCAACGACGCAGCACGCGAGCGTATGAAGACTGAAACCAGCATTAGCATCCTGCCCGATCAGAGGAGCCGCGATTCACATATCGCTAAATCGAGTGGAAAAGAGCAGGCCATCCTCTCTATCACGCCTATGGCCATCGAGTCCGCATTGTGGCTATCGTTCTACGGCTTCGCCAATATTCCTAACGGCCAAATGGATGGTGCCTATAATCGCTCGTGTATACTGTCCGAGCTGCACAATTTCGATCGCGTGATCGTCTGCCGGCCGCTCGCCAATGGTTGGGGGAACCATACTTTGCCGGAGAACTATTTCGACGTGCAGGACTGGAACACCGAGATGTGGTTCTCGGTCTGCTACAAGGCCGAGGTCGATGCCATGAAGCGGATCAACAGCCTCATCGAATCGGGCGTTATCACCGATCGGAAATATAAGCTAGTCGACCTCCTGGAGATCGAGCCGGAGACACCGGCGGGTTACTTCAACTATTTCGTCGAGCGAGATTCAGTATTTGAAGATGCGCGCCGCAAGGCCGATGCGCTCTTCCGTTGGCTAAAGAACAACAAAGTTGGATCGAAGCCATGAACTTTCGATGCGGTCGTCGGGATCTGCCGCGCGGCCCTCAGATCGGCGCCCCGACTTCCTGGTGGCCTGAAGGAATGGTAGCAACATGATCGTCGGGTGCGCCCCTTTACGTTACCTCGGTGGGCGTCGCATTCTGAACCTGGGAAATTTGGTAATGCCGTGAATGGGTGAACGAACGAAGAAGATTGAGAAGGCTCATTTGTGCCCTTCCTGAGAGATGGGTAACAGTTACCCATGTGGTCGGAATGGACCAAACAGAGGGCGGCTCCGGCGGGAATCGAACCTGCGACCTTCAGCTTAGAAGGCACCTGCGGTTGTTGTTTTATCAATGGCCATTCTGACAAATCGACTGTTTTCCGAGCCATTGAACCCAAACGCTTATCAG
>JASHYD010000156.1 GCA_030043175.1 Xanthobacteraceae bacterium
GCGCAAACCGCTCTCGAAGGTTTCCTGTGGCTTCCAGCCAAGCTCGCCTTCGATCTTGCCCGCATCAATCGCGTAACGCCGGTCGTGCCCCGGCCGATCCGTCACGAAAGTCACTTGCTCCCGATACGACTTGCCGTCCTGGCGTGGCTTGCCCTCGTCGAGGATGTCACACAGCCGATACACCACTTCGAGATTAGTCTTCTCGCTCGATGCGCCGATATTGTACACCTCGCCCGGTCGGCCTCGCTCCAGCACGCACCGCAGTGCGGCGCAATGGTCGGCGACGTACAGCCAATCGCGAATGTTGTCGCCATGGCCATAGATCGGCAGCGACTTTCCGGCGAGAGCGCGGTGAATGACGAGCGGGATCAATTTCTCGGGGAATTGATAGGGACCATAATTATTGCAGCAATTGGTGATGAGCACAGGCAATCCATAGGTGCGGTGGTAGGAGCGCACCAGATGATCCGAGGCGGCCTTGCTCGCCGCATAAGGACTGTTTGGCGCATAGGGCGTTGTCTCGCGGAACGGCGGGTCCTCGGGCTCGAGCGAGCCGTAGACTTCATCGGTCGAAACGTGGAGAAAGCGAAACTTGTCCTGCTCGCTTGCGGTGAGCGCGCCCCAGTGTGAATAGACAGCTTTAAGGAGTCGCAGCGTGCCAACCACATTGGTCTGGATGAACAGATCAGGGTCGCGAATAGACCGGTCGACGTGGCTCTCGGCCGCGAGGTTGATTACGGCCCTCGGTTTGTATTTTTGAAGAATTTGACAAATCATTTGGATATTGCCGATGTCGGAGTGGAAAAAGACATATCGCGAATGATCAGCAAGTTCTGCAAGGTTTTGTAGATTCCCCGCATAGGTCAGATTATCGACATTAATCAGGGTTTCTGTTATGGAATTTATCCAATAGTGAATGAGATTGGACCCTATAAATCCAGCCCCCCCGGTAATCAGTACCATCAGCGTGTCCCAACTGTAAGTGATCAAAGCGAGCGCGTCTGTCTATCCGCAGGACCCGCTGTCCCAAGCGGTTTTGCATCCAGGTGCGCAGCGGCTGGTCCTCATCATTACTCTCTTCTACTGCACCCGTCGATGGGCATCGCGGCACAGCGGCATGTAACGACCTTCTAAGTCCAAGCGACGGGCAGATCAAGTCGCACCCATTTAAGCCTTGATTTTGCAAGCCCCCACGGCGCAATCCGGGTCGCACCAGGTTGGCCGAAGTCATTGAATCGCGGGGGCAATGCAGCGGCAGGGCCCGCTGTCACACCAGGGGGGAATGAGCACATCTCCAAGCACATCGGCGCCGGAGAGACCATAAAACTTATTCAATACAACTGGCAAAGCCCAGACTGCCGAGCAGGCGGGCCCAGTGCAGCCCGGGGCCATCACTGCGCATAATGGTTCGACCGCAACGGCCGCCCCTGCTGCGGTCGGCCGGCGGCGATGATCGCTACTTCGCCGGGGGTATCGGCGCCGCGGGAGGCGCTGGCGTATCCGCGGGCCGTCCTGGTTCGGGAGCGGGGCTCGGTTTCGAACCCGCCACCGGTGGTGCTGGAGCTGCCGCTTCGGCCTCCCGGGGCTCAGGGACGGGGGCCGGTGCGGCACCCGCCGAAGGGCGTGTCGGAGTCGGGAATGGCGGCCTTTGCGCACCTTCGAGTGTGGGTGACGGCGCGGCTGCCGCCGCAGAGACGGGTGGCCGTGCGGCATCCTTGGCGCTAGTGCGTGCCTGCGGCGCACCCCCCTCCGCCGGCTGCCGCACAACCCTGACGGCCGATGAGGCCGCTGGCGCCGCGCCCGTGTTCGGAGGTGCAAACACCGTGACTGCGATACTCCCGTTATCGGTCTTAACAACGAAATTGTAACCATCGAGAATGCGCGTCAGCACGCGCGACAGAGGTCCCGCGTATATCCCGGACAGCCGCTTATCGAGATTGGCCGAGGACTGGTAATGCATATTGAATGCGCTGCTCAAAGCCGAAAGGATCTCCGCGACCGAGCTATCACGCGCTTCCACTCTGACGGCCTCCGGGCTGCCGCGAACACGCATTTCCGCGAGTGCCGGCGTCGTTGCAGTTGCCAAGGCGCCGCCGATCAAGATCGCAGCCAGGATACCCAAATCGGGCGAACGGATGATGCGGACCGGGACAATTGCGAAGCTGGTCAATTCTGCTCTCCTGCAGGCGCCGGCGATCCTGTCGCAGGCGTTAGAGTCTACCTGTGAACCGGACCAGCCCCTCCGCTTATTGTTGGCGCAGACTATCATGCGCTACGACGTTTATGAAGAGCATGAACGCGGCGACGACGGCCGCACCGCACCGCCGAACGCAGCGTTGTTGTGCTCAAACGATGCCAAACGCCAGAGTCGCTTGCGACCCTGACAGTTCATTCAATCCTGGTTGACCATCTCATTCAATTCTGGCGCGTCACCGCATGCTGCCGGCATAGGGAGGCTCGTCAGTCGACCGCTCCCCGGCGTCGTCGCGCCACGACAGCACGCGAAACGGGTTGGCGCCATCATCAAGGAGAAGGACGACGGCCTCCGAGCGCATGCGCCGGTTGCCGTCCAATCGCACGTCGACCGTGATACGGTTCGTTTTGCCGGATTGCACCGTCACGTATTGCGCCGCCGTTCCAAGCTGTGCGTTGACAATATCCTGCGGCGCGCCGTCGCGCTGTGCCAGCAGGATCTGGATGCGCCCGGGCGTCAAACCAGGCAATGCAGCGAGCACCTCCGGGGCGGCGTTGAACACGGTGACCTCCGCCTGACCGCTATAGATCGTCAAATACGGCAAAGCGCGATTAACCTGGTCCGGCGTCATCCCCAGCACGAGGCCAAGCTCATTGACGTGCTGGAACGGGCCGCGCCGCGGGCCGTAGGTCTTTCCGGCAGTGCGATAGAGGAACGCTTCGCCGTCAGCCGCTCCCGGCGCCGGTGTCCGCCAGGCAATGATCCGCTCGGCGAACTCCGCCGCAGCTTCCTGTTCGCTACCCAGCACAGTGAACAATCCGACCAGCAGCTGCCTGGGGGCAAAATTCAAGTCGCCCCGTCCGCTCTCGGAATGAAAGTCGACCGCCACTGCAGCATTGCCGAGCCGAAATGCAAATCTGCCTTGCGCCGGCCGCGCTCGGGGATTTTCGGTCAATCGATAGACCGCGAGCTCGACTCCAGCCCTTGCTAATTCCTGCGCCTGAAGCCGCACGTCGTAGTCGGCCCATGCGAACGCCGTCGCGTTCACATAGACGCCATAGGTCATTGCCAGCGTTGCCAGCGCGGCCAGAATCCACAAGACCGCAACGACGATGAAGCCATCCGAAGCGTGCTGACGCGAGAGAACGCGGGTGAGGATCTTGGATGACGGCATCTTATGGCTGCCCGATTTGTTCGGCGCTGGCGCCGAAGGACGTTTTTCTGCCGAGCTGCGCGTCGGAGGCCGTCTCGGTTTGAACGCACTCCGCGCCGGTCTTTGCAGCAGCGCAGCGTGCCGGAAGCTCCACGCGAATGAGCGCGCTCGTCGATACGGCCAAGACTCTGGAGCTCGCGAAATCGCGGACGCTCACGCGAATGGCGCGCGGAAGCTGCACCGCACCGCGCCAAGTGTCCCTCCACATGCGGTCCGGGCCGGCATAAGAGAACGAGATTCGATATGGCGCGCGGACCAAAACGACAGGGTTCAAAAACTCGACTTCCCTGAGGTCCCGGACGGCAGGTGTAAACTGCGCCGTGGTCCTCACCAGCGCGGCGCCACGATCATCGCTCGCTTCCTCGATTCGAACGGCTTCGAGACCGGTGAAGGCGTTCGGGCCGACCGCCGTGCGGACGAACATGACCGCGAATTCGGTGCCGTCGAACATCGGCATGTTGGTCGCACTTGCGGCAATGATTTCGGCCGCCGCGACGTCCGCGACCAGCCGGTCCAGTCCGACCGCCAACAGGTCCTCGCCCTGGATGCGGGCAAAGCCACGGTTCCAATTGCGGAGCCACTGCGACGTCACCTGGGCC
>JASHYD010000157.1 GCA_030043175.1 Xanthobacteraceae bacterium
GGGGATCGAATTCCGCCACGCATTCGTAGGCCGCGTCGGTATCGTTGATGTTGTTGTAGGAGAGCTGCTTGCCTTGAACCTGCCGGCTGGCGGCGACTCCCGGCCGGACCTCCGGCGTTCGATAGAATGCCGCTGATTGATGCGGGTTTTCGCCATAGCGCAGCGCTTGGATGAGGCGACCGCCGAAAGCGCGAAAGTCGGGCGCGGCATCGTTGAGCTCGCCGGCAAACCAATTGGAGATTGCCGCATCATAGGCGGCCGTTCTGGCAAAGGCTTTAGCGGCCAGCCGCCGGCGCAACCCCGGCGACGTCATTCCCTGATGAGCGGACAATTCGGCGATCAGGACAGCGTAGTCTTGCGGCTCGACAATGACCGCGACGTCAGCATGGTTCTTGGCGGCGGAGCGGATCAGGGCGGGGCCGCCGATATCAATGTTCTCCAGGCAGTCGTCAAAGCTCAAGCCTTTCGCCGTCGCCGCCTCGAAGGGATAAAGATTGACCACCACGAGGTCGATCGGAGGAATGTCGTGATCCTGCATGGTTCGGATATGTTCGGCCTTGTGGCGAACCGCCAGCAACCCGCCGTGAATTTTCGGATGCAGGGTCTTGACCCGGCCGTCCATCATCTCTGGAAAGCCGGTCAGGTCCGATACGTCGCCCACCTTGAGCCCGGCTTCGCTGAGCGCGCGCGCGGTGCCCCCGGTCGAGACGAACTCGACGCCGAATCCCTCCAGTCGCCCGGCGAACTCGACCAATCCGGTCTTGTCGGATACTGAAATGATGGCGCGGGAGATGGGGCGCAGATTTTCAACCATTGCAGTGCTACGTCGAAATTTGCCGCACGTGGCTTAGCGTCCAGCGCACACGCGGGGTGCTGTGAGCCTGGCCGTAAATCACCACCTGGGTGGTGCGGCGCGGACCGTCCTGACCCGCCAAATAGACGCTTTCCTCAACGACTACGACGTGTTCATGAGCATCGAGGTTCCAAACATCCCTGTTCGGCAGCAGCAGCGCGGCGCCGTGTCCGTTGGTGAGGCGGGTGGCGCGGGTGCCAGGATGAAGGTGGAAGCGAACCGCGAATTGATCCTCGGCATCCGGCGGCAGGGCGTTTCCGTTGAACGGGAGGAAAACATCTTCGCCATCGAGCCTGTTGCCATCCCCTGACAGCGACACGAAGCGTTCATGAATGATACCGAAACGCTCCACGTATCCGTCATGGGTTGCACGCAGCACCCCGCCCCGGCCCTCATGATCCCGTGACACCGTGACATTGCGGGGGCCATCGAGAATTGGAACGCCGAACACGCGCCGGATGGAGGGCCTATCGAAAAAAAGACACGATGAGGAGTCGTTGAACGTAACAGTGGAGTGCGCCGCCGTCGCGCGCGCAACTTGCCGCCAGTTCTCGCGCCCGGCGCCCGGCATTCCACAGTTCACGATGACGCGCTGCAGCCGGCTTGAGAACTCGAAGGCCAGGCAGCCCGCATGGCCATCGGCGCTCACCTCAAGCGGCGGCGGACCGCCGGTATCCATCAACAAGGTGCTGGGCCCAGCTTCCAGGCGCTGGTACCCTGAATAGGGGGCGTTCGCTACCGGCGTTCCCCGCGCGTCATCATAGGCGAGAACTGTGGCCAACAGGCCCGGTGGCGTCGGACCCATGCCATTGACGAGCGTGAACGTTCCGTCAACGTGGCGGAAGAACCGGAGCATCGGCATCATGCGGTCGACCGCATTGATGAGCGCCGGAGGCGGGGGCACGTTGCGGGCCGCAAACGCCTGGCTGAGGGGCAATAAATCAAGAAGAATTTCGATGATCACCCCTGGATTTCGGCTGATGTGGCCGCCGTCGGGCAAAATCTGGCGCTCCAATTCGCTGACCAGGCGACGGGTCGCCAAGCGGAGATGGCGCACCTGCTTTGCCATGCAGAGCGAGGCATATGTCAGCGCGATTCGCGCCTGCAGCCGCACCACACCGTCGCGCGTATCGTTCGCGGTGATCCGCAGGAAGCGCACTTGCCGCGTCAAGCTCCGCAGCAAGCGTCGATAGAACCTCAAATCAGCATCATCGAGGATGAGCGTCGCCTGGCTGAGCCAGGACATGATGCGGCGCGACACGATCTCAGGCTGCCAGCCGATCGGGTGCCAGGAGCCCTGTGTGGTGATCCACTCATCGACGAGCGCGCGGGCGCTGGCGCGGATCACGGTCGAATTGGCGGCGCGGAGATGGCGTAACCAACCAAACCCGAGCAGGAGCTCTGCCCATTCCCTGGTGGGGGGCTCCATTTCGAATGGCGAGCGGTCATCGCACACGACGATCTTACCTGCGAACGCGAACCGCCCACCATAGATTTCGTTGGCGCGGGTGGGGTCGGCCGTGCGCAATTCCTGAGGAGCGATGACGAGGCGTTCGCTGCTCGAGGGGCGATAGATCAGCCCCACCAGGGGCCGAATCATAACGCGTCCCCTGAGGACACTGAGCCTGCGTCGAAGCGCCAGCCAGAAAAGGCGGTAGCGGTCCGCGATGACGGCGCGGGACATTAAAGCTGGCCTCTCCTCAAAGCTGGCCTCTCCTCGTCAAGGCATTTGCTCCTATACACCATTCGAGGGCATAGCGAAGGGTAAGCACCGAACTAATGTGTGCAAACGCTGTTCTTTCTACTGATTTGTTTTGTCTTTCTACTGATTTGTTTTGCAATTTTTCCGGCGCTCATCATCAGGCGGCGTTAGGCCCGCTCGAGGCGGGCGGCAAAGAATCCATCGAGCCCCTGCATGCGGGGATCTGGGTCAGGCCAGTGGCAGGGCAGCGTGCGCAACTCGCCGCGCGGCGTGATGAATTCTTCAAGCACGCGAAATTCCGATGCTGTGATCGGCTTGCTACGCACGCGGCTGTCCTGTTCGACCACTGCGGCAACGATATCTTGGCCTTCCTCCGGTTCCAGGGAACAGGTGCAGTAGACGATGGTGCCGCCCGGCCGGGTGAGGTCGATGGCGCGGCCGAGAAGCCGCCTCTGCAAGGCCGACAGGGCCGCGACATCGTCCGACGTTTTGCGCCACGGAATATCTGGGTGCCGTCTGATCGTGCCGGTGGAAGTACAGGGCGCATCAATCAACACGGCGTCAAATGTCGCAGTCGGCGGATCCGGTTTCCAGTGCTCGGCATCCGCGACGACTGTGACGGCGTCAAGGCCGGCCCTGGAGAGATTTTCCTTTAACCGGGCCATTCGTGACGCCGAGCGGTCGAAGGCCGTCACCCTCGCGCCGCCGGCCGCCAATTGCGCCGTTTTGCCGCCCGGAGCTGCACACATGTCGGCCACGGTCCGCCCCCGCAAATCGCCAAAGAGTCGCACCGGCAAGGCGGCAGCTGCATCCTGGACCCACCACTCTCCCTCAGCGTAGCCCGCCAGCGTGGCGATCTGCCCGTGTGCAGCCACTCTTACTGAACCGGTCGGCAGTTCACGGCCGCCCAACCGTTCGGCCCACCGGCCCGGATTGGATTTGACGGTGACATCGAGCGGCGGTTCCGCACGATGGGCAAGGGCGATAGCGCGCGCCGTGTCCTCTCCATAGGCCTTCAGCCAGCGGGCGAAAAGCCATGGAGGCGTATCAAGATGCAGCGGTTCAAGCGCCGCGAGTTGCGCTGTCCCGCCACGCGCGATGCGCCGCAGCACGGCGTTGACGAGCCCCGCATAGCGGGCGTGCCGGGGATCTCCGCGAACCAGCCGCACGGAAAGGTCGACCGCCGCATGCTGCGGGATAGCCAGAAATAGAAGCTGCGCAGCGCCGATCAACAGCGCGCCTTCGACCAGGGGGGCGTCCTTTGGCAGGCCGCGGTCGAGAATATCGCCGATCAAGCGGCGCAGCGTTCCAAGCCGTCGCAGCACGGTCGCGACGATACGACGCGCCAAGGCTCGGTCGCGCTCGTCAATGCCCCGCAGGCTCGGATTTGGGTGCCTGTCGTCCAACTGCTCGTCTAGCGGGCGATTGCGGCGCAGCACAGCCTCGACAAGATTGGCCGCGGCCAACCGCGACGCAAAGCCGGGGGGATGAAAGTCAGCTTCCGAGAGGGTGCTCGTCATTTTGCAAGATGTTGGTTCCCGCTCGCCATGCGCAACGGCGCGGATATTGCTTCCCCTCAATTTACGACTACCAGGAAAGCGGGCGCCGTGTAACAGGTTTGTGCTCACGAGGCGCGCGCTCGACGTATGGAAACTGATCGCAAATCCCCGGAGCAAACCCAAGGGGCTCTATGGAACGCAAAGGGATGGATCAAACCCGCTACGGCGATGGTGAAGTCAAACCGACCGCAAGCGATTGACGTGTCGCGACCACTCCATCGGGGCAAAGCCAAATGCGCCCGACGACGTTTCTTGCGCATCCGCAGACCGTCAGCCGCTTTAATTGGTCACCACCACCGGCGTGTGGTACTCCACCCGGCTGAATAGGTCGGTAATGTCTTCGTTGTACATGCGAATGCAGCCGTGAGACACAAAGCCGCCGACCGATGCCGGCCGGTTGGTGCCATGGATCGCGTATTCGCCGCCCGACAGCGTCAAGGCAGCGACCCCCATGGGGTTCTGCGGCGACCCCCCCGGAATCACCGTTGGCAGGCCCTGATAGTCACGGCGGATGTCCGACGGTGCCGACCAGGCCGGATTGAGATATTTGCCGTTCACGAAAGCAGTGCCCGACCACTGCTGTCCCGCCCGGCCGACACCGACCGGGTAGCGCAGCGCTTTCCCGCCGCCGAGATAATAGTAGAGCCGGCGCTCATGAGTGTGGATCACGACCGTGCCAGGCGCATAGCCAGTTGCCGCAACGGTTTCGCGAGCGACCGCGGGAGGGCAAAGAACCAACAAGACTGCCGCGAGCGAACCCGTGATTTCGATGAGCGCCTTAACTTGCGTCATACACCGCACCGACAATTGCCTAGAAGAGCCGGTGTCTTAACGTCACAACGACTTGTTGGTTCGATTTTATCGGCCCGCTCTCGCCGGATTTTGAATCACATCTCTCTGTCTCGCGCTGTCTCGCGCGCTTGTCAGCGCGAGACATGTGGCCGGGACAAGCCAGCCGTCGCTCGCCGAAGAGGTTGTTATCAAGTTGTCGCTTCCCGGCGGTTCTGCCGATTGTTGACAAGGTCGTCGACCACGGCGGGCTCGGCCAGTGTCGAGGTGTCACCAAGATTATCGTACTGGTCCTCCGCGATCTTGCGCAGAATGCGGCGCATGATTTTGCCGGACCTCGTCTTCGGCAGGCCGGGTGAGAACTGGATCAGATCGGGCGATGCGATCGGGCCAATTTCCCTGCGCACCCAGGCGATCAGCTCCCCCCG
>JASHYD010000158.1 GCA_030043175.1 Xanthobacteraceae bacterium
ACGCGGCAGGTCGCCCTGAGCGAACTGCTGGCCCGGATATCCCCGCCAGCCAGTCGACGAAGCCACATACGAGTGCACTTTGCTGGCGCCAATCGCGGCGTCTGCAGCTTGCAATATTGCCTTGGCGGCAGCCTGGTTGGCATTCGGCTGACCTTGCTGTGCCGCTGCCGGCACGATCATGGCAGTGGATGCTAACAAGAGCACCCCTAATCTGGCGTTCATACGGCTCTCTCCCATGTGAAATCGTCCCAAGCGGCTACGGGTGGAAGGTTATGCGACCGGGTTTGCCTAGGCATTGGGACGCTGCGTGTTTCCCGGACGGAGACAAATATCAAATCGGGGCTAAATTGGAATGCTAAATTGGAAGACAAGCACGGAATTTTGTTCCAACGATTCCTGATGCAAGATGCAGCATGAGATGAATACGCCCACGCAATATGCGCCCTTAGTGAGATCATCCCAAGCCCTGCGGATGAAAGGTTATGTGACGGGGTTTGCCCGGGTATTGGGACGCTGCGTGTTCTTCGGACGGAGACAAATATCAAATCGGCGCTATATTGGAATGCTAAATTGGAAGGCATGCGCGAATTTTGTTCCAAAGCTTCCTGATGCAAGATGCATCACGAGATGAATATGCCCATGCAATATGCATCCTTGGTGAGATCGCCCCAAGCGGCCACGGGTGGAAGTTTACGCGACCGGGTTTGCCTGGGTATTGGGACGGCACCTGTTCCCCAGCCGGGGACAAATATAAAATCGGCGCGAAATTGGAATGCTAAATTGGAAGGCCGACGCGGAATTTTGTTCCAAAGCTTCCTGACGCAAGATGCAGCACGGGATGAATACGCCCATGCATTGTGCACGTTGCGGTCGATGCCAGCGTCACGGAAGCCGAGATGTAATGAGAATGATGGCAGCGGTATGACCTCAGCGAAATCAAAGGTTAGCGGTCTGCCATCCGCACTGAGCGCAAGCGGAGCGCGGCCATCTCGTCCTCTGTTCGCTGATTGCCTCTTATTGGCCATAGGCGCTGTGCCCATCGATCCCGTCGGCACGGCGGCTGTCGAAGGTACTACGGACCAAATGCCGCTTTAGACAATGGATCGGCGCGCCGAAGCCACGGCCTTGAGAGCGGTTTCGAGTGGCAGGCAGGGCGGCGCCGGCAGGCGCCTTGCGTGTCCACTGATGATGCTGGCACGGCGCGACCAATTAGAGGTTGGCGACGGCTCAAGGTGATGGCCCGAACCGAACGACGACTGACTTAGCAGCGTTGACCGTCCGGACCGGCGGATAGGGGAGGATTGCTCCGCGTTGAGAAGATTAGACAAGCCGCGAGCCCCCGAACGTCCGGTGGGATCAAGGCTGACCTGAACCTGGTGCCCGGCTCTCACTCATCGGCAACCGAACCGTGACCGTCATGCCCTTATTCGTGCCTTCACTGGTTGCTTCAATGGTTCCGTTATTGGCGGCTGCAAAAGCGCTGGCGATCCAGAAGCCCAATCCGAGGCCCGAAGCCATCTGGGAACGCTTTCCGCGAAAGAACTTCTGTCCCAGCAGAGTGCGGTCGTCGGCGTCAAGACCGGCACCTTGGTCAGCGACGGAAATCACGAATTGCCCCGATTCAACATGGCCTCGCACGTCAATTGCTGATGCCGGCGGCGAGTATTTCGCCGCATTGTCGAGAATTTGTCCGAGCGCTCGCTCCATCAACACCGAATCAATGCGCAGCAGAATGAGTTCCTCCGGGAGCGTCACCTCCATGGCGCGTCCCGTCAGACGGTTGCGGCAACGCTGAAGCGCCGCGTTGATGAAGTCGGCCGGTTCGACCCATTCGAGCTTGGCCTGCAGGCCGTCGCTGCTGATGCGCGAAGCGTCGAGAATATTCTCGATTTCGACGTTAAGGCGCTCGGATTCCTGCTGGATCAGCGCCGCAAGCTTTTTCAGGCCGGTATTGCCGGTAATCTCCGGCGCCAACGACAACACTGTGGATGCTCCAAGGATCGAAGACAACGGCGTGCGCAATTCATGCGATACCGAACCGATCAGCGCTTCGCGAAACTGCTCGGTTTCGGCCCGCGTACGCGCCTCCGAGATTGTGCGGGCCAACCCTAGCCGTTCGAGCGACAATCCAGCGTCCGCGATCAGAGCCACGACGCGAGCGCGCAATTCGTCGAACACCTCCGATGGACGGCCGAGATCGACCGCGATGACCCCAAAGTCCGCTGTATTGGTTGAAACCGGCCGCACCAGCCACGCGCTGCCGTGATGATCGTCGACCACGACACCCGGGCCGTCGATCCCGACGGTGGGAAGCTGGCTTACGGCCTCCGTCACTCGGGGAGGAATTTCAACGTCGCCAAGTCGCTCCGATTTCGCCTCCAGCGTCCCAAGCGAGTCGAAGAGCAGAACCTTGCGGCCCACCAATGTTTCCAAATGCTGTTGCATTGCCTCAAAGATTCCCGCAGGCGAATCGGCGACGGAAATCCGTTGCGAGAATGTGTAGAGATCGCGAATCTCATTTTCCCGCCTGAGCGCGCGGGCGGCATCGCGGCGCGTCTTGGCCGCCAGATAGCCCAGCACCGAAGAGGTGACGAGAAATACGATGATACCAAGGATGCCAGATCGTGAATCGGGGCTAGTCAGATACAATGGGCTATTGAAGAACAAAATGATCATCATCCCGCCACCAATGGCCGTTATGGCCGCAGACAGCGGGCCCCAGACCATGGCGGCCACAAAGACTGGAATGAGAAACGTCAACGAAACCGGCGGCCGCTCGTGGGCATATTGCGTAAACAGCAGAAAGGCATCGGTGCCGGCGATGAAAACGAGCGCCATGATGACGCCGGTGACACCGCCAGGAGCCATCGCCTTGCGAACCCAGATTCGCGCAAGGTTAAAAGATTTCGTTGCGAGAGCAAGCACTCCTCGCCCAGAACGCAACTTGGATTCCAAACCGGCCAACGGTACGGCCGACCATCGGATGCTCATGAGGGGATCAGAACACATTGAGAGCGACGGTCAATAGGGACTCTTGGTCCGACGCGCTCGATCTTGCGGCGCTGGCTCCGGTGCCGCGGATGGCCTCAAATCCCGGTTGAGCCGTTCGGGCCCTGCCCGCGCGTCTTCCGCGCCGGCGCGCTCTACCCACCCTCTTGCACACGACCTTGGGTCTCCGGCGTGGTCAATTGACCACCTGCCGTGTCCGTGTCGCTGCCAACGGTAGCAAGAACGCGGCCGGATCGAGGAGCAGCGCGGCGACGGGGATGAAATACCGGAGCACGGGTATTTCCCCGCCGGATACGTTATAACCAACGCGGATCATCTCAGGCCGATGCCGTGCAGAGAACCCTACATGAGGGTAATTACTGCGCCAACGGGTCCTCTAAAACCACGGTCGATGCAAAATTCGCCGTATTGTCCGTGGCTGCTGGATCGGGACCGCGACCCTGCGCAAACGCAAGATCTTCGGCCCTCCGTCCATGGAGCAAACCGGGAAGGCCCTGATTGCCTTCGATGCACCGCGGCTCGGTGTAGAGTCTGTTCTCTTCGTCACTCTGTCGGGAGAACTCCTGCTTGACGGTCCAGGGCCTGGTCCACACGGTCGGATCTTCGATCGTGACCTCGTAGGCGAGGGTCGTTGGCCCGGTGCGCGTCCAGTGCTCGACGAGGTGCAAGTTCTCGCGTGAGCCCTGGTAATCAGTTTTGGGGCTGAAATTCGTCACGTCGACCACCAGCGTGTCGCCCTCCCAATGGCCGCGCGAGTCGCCGTACCACTGACGGATATTGGCCGGCAAGTGGGGGCTGCCGTTCATGACGACGTTGCGCTGCCACCCTTGTCCCTGGCCCACGTCGTAGAAGATCGAGATGCCACCTGGCGTCTGCACGATCCGGCGGAAACTGCCGGTGTTGCCGCCAAACTCAGGCAGTCCGCCTGTCAGACAGCGCTCCCCCAACGAACTGTCCTCCGGACCATCGTTGCGATTCATAGCCCTGGTGACGTAGCGAGGAGGAGTTTCGGCGCGGCGCGGCGAGGTCACCGGATCGTATTTCCAGCCTGCGCAGCCCACCAACCCCTTTTTGCACGTATCGGTCGATTGCACCAGGGCGAGGCGAAATTCACGATCGGTCGCCGCCGCCTTCTGAGCCTCCGGGGTCAAAGGAGGAAACCGACCATTGGGCGGATCGGCAATCTTCGACGTGCGCACGCCAGTGCGCTTGGTGGAAAAGAACGCCGCGCCATTATAGCCGTTATTGGCGTCGCGATCGGTCGCCCGCCGGTCAAGTATCCCCGATCGCACCTGATCCAACTCGGCGCGTTGCGCGTCGGTGAAGAATTCCTGGTTCGCATATTTGGCGGGGCGCTGTAAGGGCGTCTCAAATTCGTCGGTCCAAATCCCTTGTAGATCGGGTTCGCCCCAAGCCGTCTTCAATGGAGGGGCTTTCAGGGCCGCGCCCGAAACAGCGGTAGCCTGCGCAGAGGTTCGGGTGGCAGACGCCGAAATGGCGGCACTGGCCGCGGCGGCAATGGCAGCAGCTGCGATCAATCCTGAGAAGCGGTTATCCATGACGATCTCCTTTTGCCTTGCAACGTGTTGCGCGTGAGGGGTGCCAAGCCGGGCACTT
>JASHYD010000159.1 GCA_030043175.1 Xanthobacteraceae bacterium
GACCATCGGCCTCCTTTGCCTCGTAACGTGAGGTGCCCCTGCTCCCAGTCGATGTCATCGAGCGTCAGTGCCGCAACTTCGCCGGCGCGTAATCCGAGTCGCGCGAGCAACAGGAAGATTGCATAATCTCGTCGCCCCTTTGAAGTGCTGCGGTCACATTGGTCGAGGACCAGCTGCACTTGAGCGGACAGCAAGAATTTTGGTAATGCTGAGAATGACCAACTCGCAACAGACGGCACACATGCCGCAAGGTCGATCGAAATCTTTCCTTTATGTCGCAAGTACCGCAAGAAGGCGCGAAGTGCGGTCACACGATGTTGGATGCTGCTATGGCCCAGTGTCCGGCTGTTGCGCCGCACGAAACCTATGACGTCTTGGGTTCGCAGCGTCTCCACCTTTATAACTTCGTGACCGAAGCATTCTTCCAAGAATTGCGAGATATACGGTAGGTATCCCCTCAGTGTCCTCGAAGAAATCCCGCGTTGCCGGAGCAGGTATTGTCCGAAGTCATGCACGATGATCTCGCGATCACTGAGTGGTGGTGGGACATTGGACTGCGACGCGACGCCCGTCTTCTGGAGCCAGACGAGCATTTTTTGTAAGCCGCGGCGGCCGTCCTGATCGACCGCTCCGTTGCGCGCGTGCTGTGCGCGATACCGAACGAATCCGTCAAGTTGTTTTGCGCCGACGTCGTTCGATCCGACGCCGTGCACATGGAGCCAGCGGCTCCAATCCGCGACCGCACGAACAAAACTCTGAACCGTAGCGGGTGAATAGTGTTGTGCCTGCAGCCAACTCGCAAAACTGTCGACATAAGGCCCCAACGAGCCGGCGTGGATACGCCGTAACGTCTTCGGGGCTGTAAAGTAGTTGACGGTATTCATGTCTTCCTCCTTCCGATTCAGGAGAAGACACGTGAACATGAAACTATGCCGCATGGGGCACGGGCCAACTGCAGTGTTAGCGGGCGAAACGCAACGCGATGCGGCGTAGTTTCCCGGGCGGCATAGAAGAGGAGATTACTTGGCCTTCCATTTGTAAAAGTGGCGCCCCTGATGCCGTGCTTGCCTCAAACGTCACTACTCTCCCTGACGCCGAACGCATTCACCGAGAACACAATGAGGCCGCATCACGTCGCGAAGGGTGCGGGAGCCCTGAACAGAGAGGTGATATTTTGCGCAGCCGGGGCCCTATCGGCATCGGCGCTGACTTACTTCATGTGCCGAAACGACAGCGACCTCGTGGTGTTCTGCTTTGCCTATCCGCAAGACGCGTCGGCCTTTGCCAAGCGCTTCGGTGGGAAGCGGTTGCCGGAGACCTGGAAGTATCCAGAAAACCAGCGGGGCGACCCGAAGGCCGCCCAATGGACAGACAATCGCAACTATCGACTTGTCTCACTTTGTCGGCGTGGCAATGAGCCGGTTGAGGAAACCTTGAATTCCTTCGCGGAAATCTCAACCGTTTCCTTCTCGGACTTGGCTTCAATGATGCCAATCCAAGTTAGCTTGGATGCTAACTTGTAGATCGTCCAAACCTTAGCCTTGGTCATGCAAATGATTTTACCTTAGCCGCTTTCATTTGTTCGTATCTGGCTTTGACTGATCCTGTTTTTCCTGGTCCTATGGCTACTCGCTAAAGCAAACGATTACTGAAAAGGCGGTGCGCCATGAAGAAACTACTCACATCAATCCTGGTCGCCACGTTCCTGAGTTCGGGCGCGATGGCTCGGGACACACCCGCACAAGCTGCGGCACGCCAAGCATGGCTGGACGCCTCGCCAAACGACACGGGGTGCATGACTAAGCATCACATCAGTATTCGCATTCTTATTGGGCGGGGAATTCAGCCCAACTCGCCCGAGATCGCCGATGTGCGAGCGGCCTGTTGGAAGGACATAGAAACCTACCGAGCTGAGTTCGATCGAGTCGCGGGCGATCAACCAGAAGACATTCAAAAGTGTGTTGGCGATACGTATGGCTTGCTACAGACCCAATATTCGAGCCCTCGCCGAAGGTACGTGGCGCACTGTAGTAATAAAGATAAGGATGGGCGTTGTAGCATTCACGGGATGATGGAAACGGCAATCACGATGTGCCTGCACGAGGGGGGTGACGCAATCCCCGATTTGATCAGGAAACAGCGGTTCCCCTCCTGAGCCAACTTGGCGAGGTCATGTCTTTGTGAATACGGCTAACAGAGTTTCCCCCATCCAGGATGATATAATCATCCTTGGCCTCATCGTTCGGAGGTCGGTCTCGATTTCTCTATTTTACTTTTGCAAATGCGGCGGCTCGTGCATGAAGTTAAATTGACAGCAAGTGATCTCTGCAGCCTGATCTACTTAGTGGGATTAGCAATCAGGCGATTTGCAGGAACTGTGAACACTTCCGCAGCCTTATCAATCGCTTCCCTCTCTGTCTTAGCTTCAATGATGCCAATCGAAGTCAATTTGGATGCGAATTTGTAGGTCGTCCATACCTCGGCAGTCATGCGAACGGTTCCACGCTCGCCGCGTTCATTCTTCGTAGCGTGCTCTGAATTCCGCTTTGGCTTCTTCCAGCGTTGGAGCCAAGCCGTTATTTGGAGGTGGCGCGGGATATGGCTGGTGTTTACGGACCCAATCCATCTTGGGGGTGGTGTCTTTGTGGATGCGACCAACAGAGTTTTCCCCGTTGTCCCTGAGCTCCAACTCGAACATATTGATGGTGTAGCCCGCCCAAGATCGGCGACGTACGCACGCGCTCTGTTCGGCACACATCAGGCCGAACCGGCGCGTCCTTCTGCAGCGATAGGTGCGTTCTGACCTCGTTGTAGTATTTTTAGGTACGATGCGACAACGGAGCGAAGAGGGCGCGACGACGGCATGATCAAGACATTCCCGTCGGATCGAGCCGATGAGCCTCTCCGCATATCCGTTCTGCCAAGGCGACCGCGCCGAGACTGGTCGGTCGCGAATGCCCATGGCCCGGATGCGCCGGATGAAGGCAGCGCCATATGCGCCGTCGCGGTCGCGAATCAAGTAGCGCGGAGGCTCGTCCCAGCCACAGGCCTCGGTCAGCTGACGGGCAAGCCATTCCGCATTGGGATGGGCTGTCACACCCAGCCACAGAAGCTCGCGACGTGACTGCCGCAGGATAAGAAGTCCATACAGAAGCCCAAACGAGATCGTC
>JASHYD010000160.1 GCA_030043175.1 Xanthobacteraceae bacterium
CATGCAGCCATCGACAATCGGTGAGGCATTGGAGCTGGCGCTGACATCAAAGTTTCTCGCCGAGAATAAGCCGGTCCACGACCGGATGTTCAGAGGGAACGGGCCGCTGGGGACGCTTGCGAAGCGTATCGACGCGGCCCATGACCTGAAGCTGATTGACGACGTGGCCCACAAAGACGCCCACTTGGTGCGGCGCATACGCAACACATTTGCTCACGCAAAAGAACAGATGCACTTCGACAGCGCCAAAACCGTGGCCTTAGCAAAGCAATTGAGCACCTATGAAGCTGCGACCTACAATCAGGAGGCGTTTTTGAAAGCGACAGGGAACATCTCCGAGCAGATAGGAAAGGCAGTTAGAGCCCTCCGGGAAACGTCCGCGCAACAGAGCACCTGAAACGCACATGTTCGCCCGTTCGACGCTCGGGTTTCGACGCTAGATTCGAGCCGAAAGTACCTACTCTGGCTCCTTGTTGAGTCTGCTGCTGCGATGCACAGAGCCGTTTCGTGTTACTGTCCTCGCTATTCCAGGCCGCCCCGAGTGGGGGTTACGTTGGGAGCTGGAAACGCGATGACAATTATAGGGCCGCGAGCAAAGGCGCCTCAATCATTGAAACAATTTATGGAAAGAAATTACCTTGCTTACATACAGAGCAGTTGCGTGAGTGCGTGATTGCTCGCGTCAATCAGGCCGACGGTAAGCGCGCCGACAAGGGACTGCGTGGTCTGGCCAGATGCACTGGTCTCGGAATAGCCCAGCACCACATCCAGTGCCGAACCGGCCTCTGCTCGCAGAAAGTGCCTGCATCGAGGTGAGCCGCGCGGCGAGAAGCGCGCCCAAGCATCCCGCTGTGACTGGGTAGCGCGTCACAGTACCGCTCCATCTCCGCTTTAGTGTTCTCGACCGGACGGTGGTTGCGCTCGGCGTAGGGCATGGGCATCGCTCACTCGCTCAGTAGCCTCGGCAACGCCACACCAAGCGCCTCCGCAATCCGTGCCATCACCATGAGACTAGGGTTCCGCCGCCGATGAGCTCATCCCGGCTGCTTGCGCCGGGCACCGATTCGGCCTCTGTGATGTCCGGGCGGGATCGACTCCATTTTCCCAATGCTTTTGGGTCCGCAGAGCCTCTGATAGCTACTGATGAGGCGATCGGTCGTCAAGACAACTATGTCTGTCTCACACCGATCCAATCAGTCCAACTTCAGCCCCTTCACTGCGCCTCACGCGGGCCGTTCTTCGTTAAGCGTTAACAGTCTGTACTTCCCTTTCAAACCTGCGAAGACCTCCAGGGTAGTTTCAACTTTCACCCGGAGGAACCACTTCCAGCCCTCACCAACAAGCACAAACAAAACAATTGTCAGGACTGGAATCAAAGATGCCGACAATCCCCGCGTAAGACTTGGCAACGTCGAGTCAATCAGATTACCTACAATTATGGGGATCGGATCTATAAAGGCAACGATGTCCATGATTGCAAGAATTACACCAAGCACTATGAAGCGATACCAGTGCCAGTTACCTACCATATAGCTTTCCACGATCCTCAAACGCTCCAAGTCAAAAAATTGCTTGTCTTGAACATAGACGGCCTCAGAAGCCCGGATGATCGGAGTCGTACGAGCTATGAAAAGGAATTGCCAAGTAAGAAGATCCGCCAAGACAAACGCATTTAGCATACCGACAAACTCTCTTAAATTACCGCTTACCGATAGGAGCATAGCAAAAGTAACTGCCAACACAAGAACCGCGACTACGCCTGTTGTTTTCAGCCTCCCTCGGCTCGGGTCTCTCACGTAAACCGACTGTTGAATCCGAACGTCAAAGCTGCTTCCAAAGACCCAAGAAAAATAGTAAATCGCGATTACAAATCTACGAAGCGCCTCTGGTGGTGCACTTTCCAATAATGGAATAAACGGAAAATCCTTGACCTGTAACCATGTAAATATTGCAGCGAGAGTTCCACCGATGATCTTTATCGCCCTCTGTATGTTGTTTGCAAGCTGATCTATCTCAGCTTTTGAATCAAGCAGTTCGGTTTGCTTCCATTCCTCGTTTGGCGTGGGTGGCTGAGCCAAGTTTTAGCTCCATGTGGCGAGGAGGCCACGGACTATCAACGATCGTCTCTGTTTCGCCTCGCCTTGCAATCGTAGGATGCCATTCTGCCAGACCACATGCAAGCGTCCCGTGCAAACGGCGTGATCGCTCGACGCAGGTGTGGGTCCTTACGCAGCGATTGCGGGCACCCCGAACGATGGCGCCTGCTTCGGACCGGTGGGGACGAGGACGGCTGGGCACACGACAACCATGAGAACTGGCACCGACTGTGTCACGGCAGGGGCAGGGTGTCGGCGTACAGCGACTTTGAGTGATCCGTATAAAGCGACTGCGTGACTGGAGCTGAAATTTTATCAGGACCATGACACTTCGCGGTTCACTGTCGGAGCGGCGGCCGGACAGACGGCGGCAGACGATAATCTTGGCAAGCCGGTCTTCAAAAAGTGACGGCCGAACCCGCCGAATGGCGTCGTGCGGCGTTCCACGATGCAGCGGCCGTCCACGCTGGCGTCGAAAAGCGGACCGCGCGCGGAGTAAGCTTTGCGGCCGTCGGGATTGAGCGATGGAGCGGCGGTCATTCCGGCACAGAAGGATCACCGGGGACGGCCGTCCATAGGCCAAAATGACTCGAACCCGCTGACAACCATCCTCGCGGCTCGACGGCATCAACGACAATTTCAGGGGGGAAGGCAATGCAGGACGAAACCATCATTTTCTGCTGGGTCGAAGGCGGCTCGTGGACGCTCGTAGGAAGGGGAAGTGCGCTCGGCGGTTGGCGTTTCCGCGCCATTAGAGACGAAGGCACATTTCTCGACTTTATGAGCGAAGAGGACCGCCCGCACTTTGAACCGCGCCACCAGTCGGATTGGGTCGAGGGCTGGGAGGCTGCACTGGCGCTTTTCGACGAGCACCCCTGGCCTGTGTTCCGCCCGCTGCAAGTTCACCCCGATTTTGCGGAGCGGATTTGGGCGGCGGTGGAAGAGAGATTACGCAATCGGTCTTTGTTTTATCCGCAATGGTTCATGGGCGAAGAGTCGGCGCTCCTGCACCGTGACGACTGGTTCAGGCTGTGCCACGGGGGCGGCAGGGCGTCGGCGTACTGCGACTTTGAGTGATCCATATAAAAATGCGTCGTAGATGGCAGTCAAAATTTTATATACCCAGCTTTACACCTGCGCCGCATTTCGAGATCGACTTACATTTCCCGCGGGCGTCGCGCGAGGGCCCGTCAAATACCTGAGTTCTCATCGAGACCGATCCTCGAAGGCTTGGGATTCGATGGCAGGCCAATGAATCCGGCGGCGAGGCTGCTCGACGAGGAAGACGCGTGGGCGCACTACGCGCGGGCGAACCACCGGACAATGTCCATCATGGAAACCCAGCGCAGGAGTCGAGGGGGGCTCGCCAGTGGGCGGGCTGAGGCGGCGGGCGTCTGGCCAAGCTCAAGGCCGAACGCGCATCAGTTGCCGCCGCAGCGCGTCAGGTCGAGGTCATCGACAAGGAAACGCTATCGACCCACTCACAACGACAATGATTGTTGCGAGGTTCGCGCACACCCGTAGGTTAACCGAATGTGACAATATGATGGTATATGACTCGGATCAGCAACTTGGGGTGGGGGACATTCTGCAAAATCGAATCCATGACGTTCACCGGAGCGCCGATCCGACGCCGTCATGGATTGGCGCGCTCGGGCTCGCGATTGCGGTTGGCATCGCTTTTTTCTTCGGGGCGCAACTGGGTCTTGCGCTTCAACCTGACGGCGTTGCCGTGTTCTGGCCCGCTGCGGGTGTGTCCGGCATCCTGATCGCGCTCGGACGCGATGCGCGACTGCCAGTCGTGGGCGGTGTGATGGCTGCAACCGTCGTGGCCAATCTCATAGGTGACCGGAACGTCTGGAGCGCCATTGCCTTCGCTTTCTTCAATGCGGGCGAAGCCGTGCTTATGGCATGGCTGATCGAACGCTATTTCGGTTCTCCCTTCAACCTCGACCGGCTGCGCAATGTGCTGGGGCTGCTGGCCGCGGCGGTCATCGCAACAGCCGTTGCGGGCAGCGGCGGGACGCTGGCCTACAAGCTGTTCCATGCCCCAACGGCGCCGTTTTGGACGACTTGGCACCGCTGGTTTGCGTCCGACGCCGTCGGCATCATCACTGTCGCGCCGATGGTGATCGGCCTCGCCGATGCCCTGCGCGAGCCGCCGCCGCGTAACGAGATCATCGAAGGCGTCGGGGCGCTCGTGGTATTGTCGGTGACGACCGCGATCCTCGTTTTTCTGCCGCCGGAACCGTGGAAGACGGTGCGCCCGATCGGCTTGCTGTTTCCAGTGCTGGCGTGGCTTGCAGCCCGTTGTCGGCCGGGGTTCGCCGCTACGGCAGTGTTCATCGTTTCACTCGCGATCATCTGGACGATAACCTTCGGCATCGGTCATTTCAGGATTCTCGCCCTTCCGATCGACGACCGCATCGCCGCAGGCCAAGCGGCCATCCTGATTGTTGCGGTTGGCACATATTTTCTCGCCGCTTTGTTCGCCGAGCGTCGTCAGCACGTAAGAATGCTCAAGGAGGGTCAGGCGTTGTTGCAGGAGGCGCTGGCGGCCGGGGAGGTGCTGGCCTTCGAGTGCAATCCTGTGAGCGGCCTCGTGAAGCGCAGCGATAACGCTGCACAGATCATGGGCTTTGATCCACTGCGGCCTTTGACCGCTGCTCAATTCCGCGCGCGGATTCACCCGGACGACCTTGCGGGCTTCGAGGCGCACGATGGCCGGGACAGCATCGACAGTCCTGCCACGGTCACCTTTCGTTTCGTTCGCCCCGACGGCCGCGAGGTGTGGCTTGAGGAAACCTCACGAGCGGAATTTGACGCGGCCGGACGCCTTCTGCGGCTCAAGGGCCTGACCCGTGATATTACGAGGCGAAAACAGTCCGAGAAGCGCCAGAACCTGTTGAGCGCCGAACTCGACCACCGCGTCAAAAACGTGCTGGCGCGCGTTGCGGCAGTCGTCAGCCATACGCGCCGGGGGAGCGGGACTTCCGATGAGTTCGTCAATGCACTCAACGGCCGCATTCAATCGATTGCAGCCGCTCACGCGCTCTTGAGCCAAAAGCGTTGGGAAGGCGTGAACCTCGCCGATCTCATGCGTCAGCAGCTTGCGCCCTACACGACCGAGGCAAATACCACCACGATTAGAGGCCCCGAGGTGACGCTCACCTCTACGCAGACCCAGGCGCTTGCCACAGTCATTCACGAGCTGGTGACGAATGCCGCGAAGCACGGCGCTCTATGCAGCCCGGACGGCAGAGTGTCGGTGAGCTGGGATCGCGCCGGCGACGATGGATCGGTGACCTTGACAATCGCATGGCGCGAGCTGGACGGACCACCGATCACAGCTCCAGTCCAATCCGGTTATGGCTTGAGTCTCATCCGCGATCTAATTCCTCACGAACTCGGTGGTACCGTTGATCTGACATTCCCACCTGAGGGCGTTTGCTGCAAGATTGAAATTCCTCTCTGGCAGAGGTAAGCTATACACGGCTCAAGTTTCGAGCCCGCGCGCTGCTTACGCTGGCCAAGCCGAACTGGCTCGCCAGAACCGACCACAGACCTGCATCTATAACGGTTCGAACATCGGCGGTATCGTCGGGGGCACGATGTCGCGCCGCTGAAAACACCGGCACGATCAACCTCGGATGCGGATACAGGAAATCTGGATGGCCGATCCGATGATCTGACACCGACAGCGAACGGGCAATCCGATGGCTGATCGGGTTGATGGTGCCCTGCTGCGATCCACTTGCGATCTTGACGGCCGCAGCTTCGGCCAGGCAGTGACCGATCCCGCTCAAACGCCATCCCCCAATGTATCTGGCTCGTCGGGCTTCCTTTCAGCTACGTGACCCTCACATCGACCCAGCGGCCTGCTGTCGCGAAGCCCTTGCTAATCCACAGAAGCAAACACATAAGCAGCAGCGTATAAGTTGTGTGGAGCGCGGACCATGCAGCTACACAAGGGAACGGCAAGGCTATCTCGGTTTTACATCGACGTCCCCGCGCTGCGGCCGGGAACCATCGGGGCCTACGCTTTCGCTCTCTCGTGCGCCGCGATTGGCACCGTACTCGCGATCGCCATCGATTCGTACGTTGTGGGCGTTCCGTTCGTTACGTTCACCCCGGCAGTCATAATCACGGCGCTCATCAGCGGGCTGGGTGCCGGCCTTTTTTGTATTTTCCTCAGCGCTGCCTCGGCCTCCTTTTTCCTCCTGCCGCCAGTTTGGTCTTTCTACATTGAAAGCACGGCAGATGTGGTGGGATTGTTGGTGTTTATCTCTGAGGCACTTTTCTACGTGATTCTGATTACCGTGCTGCGGTTGGCCCTCGAAGGATACCGAATACTTAGCCGCGATCTGGAACAGCGCGTTGAAGAGCGCACCGCGGCGCTCGGCGAGAGCCAAGGACGTCTTCGTTCGGTCATTGCGGAACTCCAACACCGCACCCGGAACCTCATGGGCGTTGTGAGCACGATGGCCAAGGGAACACGAAGAAC
>JASHYD010000161.1 GCA_030043175.1 Xanthobacteraceae bacterium
GGCAGTCGGCTATCGCCCCGACGTGTTCGCTGAGCTATTGCCGAAGCTCGGGTAAGGCGCACACATGGGCCGCATCATCGCGGCGATCTTAATCGGATTTGCGGCCGCCGCTTGCGCTGCAAGCGCGGCCGACTACCCGGTTCGACCGATCCGGCTCGTGGTCGGGTTTGCGGCGGGCGGTCCGACCGACATTCCGGCGCGTTTCGTCGCGGAAAAACTGGGCGAAAAGCTTGGGCAGCGCATCGTGGTGGAGAACAAGCCCGCGGCGGCCGGCATGATCGCCACGCGAGACGTCCTGTCCCAGCCTAAAGACGGATACAATCTGCTTCTCTGCACGCATTTCGACGCCATTAATACTGCGGTCTACAAGGAGGCGGGCTACAGACTGAGCGAGATCGCGCCCGTATCGCTGATTGCAAAATATTATTACGGCCTGGCGTTGTCGCCCGTTATCCCGGCCCAGGATTTTGCTTCTTTCATCGAATACGCCAAAGCCCGCCCCGGTGAAGTCAGCTACGCGGTCATTGGTGCGGGGTCGGCCCAGGAAATCCTGGCGCGACAACTTGAGAAGCTCGCCGGCATCACCATGAACCGGATTCCGTTCCGAGGTGGCCCGCAGGTGGTGCAGGAACTGGTCGCCGGGCGCGTCGATTTCTACGTCGCGCCGACGCTGGCCGTCATGCCGCAGTATGAAAGCGGGCAGCTCAAGCTCTTGGCTGTCACCGCACCGACGCGACTGGACAACGCGCCGCAGATCCCGACCCTAAATGAGGTCGGGATTGATTACGTGCGCTTCGGCTGGCTCGGCGTCTGTGCCGCAGGAGGAACGCCACAACCCATCATCGATCGGCTCAATCGCGACATCGTCTCGGTCGTCGCGGCGACGGACTACAAAAACATCATCGAAGGCGCCGGATCGATTGCCGTATCGTCTACCCCAGAGGAACTCAGGGAGGTGATCACGCAGACACGCGATGATGCCGTTGCCACGATACAACAATCCAGTACGCACCAGAAGTAACGGCAGGTTAACCACCGCCGGCTCCCGCCGGCGGCTTGGTCCGCAAGCTGCAAGGTTGACCAGGGTTAGCTGGGGACTGTGACCCCGAGCTAGATTGAAAACCCACCCCGGGGCGCTTCCTCAACTCCGGACTTCTTGAGGCCGCCTTCACACTCAACGGAGGACCATGATGTCCCGGCTCGACGAGCATCACCGGCGAATCCTGACGACCCATACCGGCAGCCTACCCCGTCCCGATAGGCTCTCGGCGATGCTGTTCGCCCGGATGACGCGGCAACCCTATGACGCCGGCGAACTGGCGCGCCTGACGGCGGAGTCCGTGGCGGCAACCGTGAAGACGCAGGCCGATCTCGGCATCGACATCGTCAGCGACGGTGAGCAATCGAAGACAAGTTTTCAGGCCTATGCGGCCGATCGTCTGGCGGGCATTGAGCCGATTACGCCGCCAGCCGGCGAGCGGCGCACTCGCGAGAACATCGCGTTTCCGGCCTTCTACCGCGATGGTGCCCATTCGGGTTCAGCAAGGGCGCGATGGGCATGCACAGGGCCGATCAAATATATCGGCCATAACGCGCTCACCGCCGATCTGCAAAATCTCAAGAGCGCATTGCAGGGAGCGCCACCGGTCAACGCCTTCATGCCGTCGGTTTCGCCGTCGAGTTGCGCCGGCTTCATGGAGAACTGCTATTACAAGAGCGACGAGGATCATGTGCTCGCCGTGGCAGAGGCGATGCGCGAGGAATACGAGACGATCAGCGCTGCCGGTTTCCAGGTGCAGATAGACGACCCACGCTTGGCCATGCATTACATGCTCAGCCCCGACGAGGGGATCGAGCAGGCGCGCGTGTGGGCGCGGCGGCGGGTCGACGTCCTCAACCATGCGCTGCGCAATATCCCGCCCGAGCGCGTGCGCCATCACACCTGTTACGGCATCAACATGGGGCCCCGCGTCAGCGACATGGAGATGAAGCATCTTGCAGATATCATCGTGACCATTCGCGCCGGCTTCTATTCGTTTGAAATGGCGAACCCGCGTCACGAGCATGAATGGCGTGTGTGGGAGCATATCAAGCTGCCCGAGGACAAGGTGCTGATTCCCGGATGCATCACCCATGCGTCCGTCGTCGTCGAGCATCCCGAACTGGTCGCCGAGCGCATTGTGCGATTGGCCAAGGTGGTTGGGCGCGAACGCGTGATCGCCGGGACCGACTGCGGCTTCGCTTCGACGCTTGTGCCCGGCCAGCGCCCGGAAATCGAAGCCGAGATCGTGTGGGCAAAGTTCAAGAGTCTCGCCGAGGGCGCTCGATTAGCGTCGGAATTGCTATGGTCATAACGCTGGGCATTGGCTCGGCTGCGACGCCATCGCGATGAGCTGGAAAAACCGGAACTGTAAAAGTGCCGCTCTCGGCGGCCGGCGTTCATCGCCGCGTGCAGCGTGGATCATCGAGGCCCGCCGGGTTGGCGACGCCGGCGCCGCAACCTTCGCGAATGGCGCGGATGGCATCAGCGGAGCGGTTCGAGCCGCCGCCGGTGAAGACCAGCGATTGCTGGAAGCGAAGCATGTCGAGGGGATTTCCGCCGGGAAGCGTTTTACCTTCGACCTGATAAAGGCGCCGGCCGAAATCGAACAACGCGACCGTCGAGCGGCTGCCGTCGGCCCCCGTGATGCTGAGCTGGCGGCCGTAGACCTGGTATACGCGGTGGGGGATGTTGATCTTCACCTCGCCGCCTTCGGAAAGCGTCTTGATCGCATGGTCGATGACGGCGCTTTCATCCAGACCGGCATTGCCAAGTTCGGCGACGGTCACCGTGAACACGCTGCCGTTCTCGCGGGCCGAGTAGACATGCGCTTCGACGGAACGGCCGTCAGCGAGCCGGTAGGTCGTGGTTTGGACCCGCGGATCGACCGGAAAAGTGATCGTGAAGGCATACGCCGGATAGCTATATTCCTGCCAGTTTTGTGCGGCCGCGGGGCCGACGATAGCAAATGCCGCGAGGGCGAAGGCGATCAAGCGCATTTACAGTTCCTCCCAACGGGTGCGTTCCGACTGAGCCTTCGACTTCTCAGAAGTCGGGCGTCTTCGCCTCCGGCATCGGATATTCTTTGAGCTTGAAGAATGTCTCGTAGTTCAGGTTGTTCTCCGCACAGATCGATTCAATCATCGGGCGGTTTACTTTCTCCCGCCGCGCGCTGCCCCACCAGGGCACATTGAACGCGCCGGGATCTTCAACCATCGCCGTCGCCTCGATCGCGTTCCCGCCGTCGCGCATCTTCCAGCGTTCCACAACGTGGAGAGCCTTGGTGTGCGGTGTGCGGTAATTGTCGACAAAACTATGTGGGTGCTCCACCAAGCCGACGGTATCAACGACAAGCTCTCCATTTTCGTAGCGGCCGATCGATTCGCCGAACCAACTCGGCTGTGGATTCTCGCTGTGCTCGCGATTGAGATAGATGCGGCGCACCTGCTGGTTTCGCTGCCAGACCATCCGGACCTCTTGCGGCCGCTGGATGAAATAAACGGGCTCCGCCACGAACAGCAGTCGGCCGGGAACGCCGCCCGGCCAGCAGCGGGACTGCGCATTGAAAGCGCGATGGCCATTGCGCACCAGATCGTTGTGCATTCTCGCCTGCGCGGCGGCCCACGGTTTCAGGTTGGGGTTCTCGGCATCGGACAGCCGCTCGAGGCC
>JASHYD010000162.1 GCA_030043175.1 Xanthobacteraceae bacterium
CGGAATCACGAAGGCGTGCTTCTACGAGCCAGCCGCCAATCGCACTTACGCAGAAATGGCTGCCCACTATGGGACCGCAATCGTGCCGGCGCGACCGCGGCGCCCGAGGGATAAAGCGAAGGTAGAAAGCGCGGTTTCACTGGCGACGCGTTGGATCATCGCTAAACTGAGGAACCGGCAATTTTTCTCACTCAGCGTATCATCTCAAACACCGGCTTGATCTCATGCTCGCGATACCAGCGCATGGTCTCTTCGATGTGCCGCTCGTGTCCCGCCCGCAGGCCGACGACGCGACAGAAGGAGGGCAATTGCGCCATCAAGGCAACAGCCGTATCATCAATCCATCGATAGTTGATGCCGATTGGATTGCCCGGAAGCCGCTCAAGAACCGTCATGCGGGATATCGTGTAGTAAATATCTGGAGCCAAAGTTCGCAGTATTCGATCCAAAGCAAAGAAGGGACGAGCATCTCACCCATCTGCATGACATGTGTCCGGTTGCCGGCAGTGACGCTTCTCCCTCACAGGCCGCAAGGTCGAGCATCCGTGCGCCCAACAATGCGGCAACCGCAGCACCACCGCGATGATCCAGAAGCCGATAACAATCTGAGCTTCGGTCCAGCGGAGTTGTCGGGGCCATCCGGAACAATCAATTGGTGGCGGAACATGACCAAGTTTCGTCCGCTTATGGGTGTCGCGTTTGCCGGTCAGTCTAAATGACGCCACCCGGACGGTCGCCGAGACGGCCGTACGCGATGGCGGACAAAATGTTCCAGTTCTTATAGCCGAACGCATTCGCGATCAGCTCCAGAGCTTCGGTATGTGAGGTTTCGATAGCTTTTGCTTTCAATGCATCGCGCAGCGCGCGCGCCATAACTTTCGCATCGCGGAAGTCGCGCATCAGAGCACCTCTTCATCGGCGAACGGAGAAGATCGGTGCCTGCATTGCCGACCCGCCCGCCAATGGCGAGGGCGCGGAAGACATTGATACGTTGACCATCCCAAACAGGGCGCAGGCGGCGGGTGTATCGACCGGCCTTAGAGCTGCGCACGACCGCGCCGACTGTCAACCCCGAAGATGCGCCAGCCCGATGGAGGTCAGCCTGCCGGAACGAAATGTAGCAGCCCGACAATACACATCGTTGGCTGGGGGGCGCCTCAGCTTAGCAAAGATGTGCTTCATCTGGTCGGGTGACTGATGTAGGCGATGGCATCGTCGCGCGTCATCTCCTGCTCCTGCAGGAAATAGGCGGCGTGGCTCTCATGTTCGGGGAAGATGGCGACAAGGACCTGTGCGCCAGTCAGCGGACCACCACGGCCCAGCCGCTGCGCATCGGCCTCCGCTCGCTGCATCACGCGCTGAAAGCCCATAGTCGGTTTGGTCTCGCCGCCGTAGGCGATGACCAAGTCTGTCAGCTCGTTGTCGATGTAGCTCGTGAGACGCTCTTTCAGCGAGCCAAGATCAACCTTGCACGCCTTCATCACGGCCGAAGCGTGTGGATCGTCTATCAAGGCGAGCAGGAGATGCTCCAGCGTCGCGTATTCGTGGTTTCTCTGGTCGGCGTGACCGAGGGTTCGGTGTAGCGTTAACTCAAGTTCGCGGGAAAAAGTCGGCTGTCGGAATTGGTTGGGAGAAGCGTCCTCGCGGAGAGTGGGCTCCTCCCGCCGGATCGCCGCGGCGAGCGTGTTCCAATCGTCCACGTCGAATAGCTCAGCGATTAGTTCAAGGCTTTGGCCGACGGTGATCTTGAGACCTTTGGCGACCAGGGCGGAACGCAAGGTGCGCGCCATAATTTTGGCATCGCGGAAATCGCGCATCAAAGCACCTCCTCATCGGCGAACGGAAAGATCGGAGCCTGCATTGCCGACCCGTTCGCCAATGGCGAGGGCGCGGGGATGAGGTGATACGTTTACCGTCCCAACGAGGGCGCAGGCGGGTGTATCGACCCGTGATACGTTCACCATTCCGAAAAGGGCGCAGGCGGCGGGTGTATCGACCCGCCTACAGAGTTGCGCACGACCGGGCCGACTGTCAACCCCGAAGATGGGCCATGACCACGGCGTATCGTCAAGTGACGCGGTCATTTGCAGCCTAATTGGCATCGAAAAGAGGGCCGGGGCCGCAGTGTCAAAAATCGGCGCTAGGACCTCCGGAAACAAAGCATGGAGAACGCCGATGACACATAAGAAGAGCCTCAAGCAAAGAAACGAATATAACTGGCGTTACCCGAAAACCAGGCAACCATTATAACGTGAGTCAAAACGACTCATCGCTTTCATAGGGAATTTGCGAGATACCCCTGGTCCCGGCGGCGGGTGCCGTCGCGCCATGGAGGGTGTCTACGCGTCTCGTCGTTTCTCTGCTCACCGCTGTTTGCTTTGTCGCTGCTGCCGAGGCCAGTGCAGCTGGCGTTGCTGCACCGCAGTCTCAGGCTGCGCCTTCGGCGCCGAAGCCCAGCACCATCGACATCATCAGGCAGCCGTCTCAGCTTCGCCAGAAGCTAGCAGGCAACTGCACGACCACGTGTCAGTGGATCGGCAATCAGCAGTTCTGCAACACTCATTGCTTCTAACGTAAAGATACTTTCTGCCGACCCCCTTTTCGGCAGCCACAGCCCTCCCTTGGGAAACCTTGGGAGGGCATTGTTTTGGTCTACGACTCGGCTGGTCTATCCGAATTTCATCCGATCAAGAGCTGCGGACTTTCCCGGTTGCGCATTCCGAGCAGAAGTGCCGATTTTGCGATTTCGGGATGCTTGCCCCACACGCGCGGCAGACGATGACGTTCGTTCGAACGCGAACGTGCCAGTGGCGCAGTGAGTATCCGCGATCAAGGACTGAAGGTGGCGAACGAAGGCATCGGAAAAGACATCGCTCTCGTTCCAGGCGGTCGGGCCATGCCTGCACGACTGCTAAGTCGAGCGGCTTCTCCCCAACCATCTTTGACCTCCTCCCGACCCGGCTGGCCCTTGTAGCCGGCAATCTCAGCTACTCGCACCAGGCGGCCGCCAGTCAAAAATCGACCACCTTGCGCTTAGCTTCTGTATCACCTTGAATATAGCGCTGCGTGGTAGACAGCGACGAATGGCCGGCAAGCTCCTGCACATCCTTGAGCGATCCACCCGCCGCGATGATGTTCTTGGCACACCG
>JASHYD010000163.1 GCA_030043175.1 Xanthobacteraceae bacterium
TCTGCTGGAGGTCGCCGGCAGGAAGATCAAGCACCGATACCAGTTCTCCATCGAGGGTGCGAAGGAATTGGAGGCCTTTCATCAGCGCGTACTGAACAATCTCAGGCTGGCCTTCAGTGCGTTCATGTCCGGGGACGCGAGGATAGCGCGCGCTTTGATTGAGGAGAAGACCGGGCTTCGCAACGCCGAGCTTGCTGGCTCCGAAAGCCATCTGGGCCGCCTGCGTGAGGGCCGGGTCGAGAGCATTGAAACCAGTTCACTGCACTTGAATGTGCTGCGCGACCTCAAACGAATTCATTCCCATATCTGCTCCGTTGCCTACCCGGTGCTTGAGGCGACTGGCGAGCTGCAGCCGAGCAGGCTCAAGGAAAGCGAACCTGGGCTGCTGGCGGCCCCGGAAGGATCACCGATGGATGCCAAGTCTTCGGCACCGTGATGGTTCAATCGTCGCTATCACCTGAGTTATCGCCTACCGGATCTTGGTTCGATTGCTCTTGCATGCGGCCAGGTAGGCGGGATATTCGGCTTCAGTCGCTTGTCCGGCTGAAGCAGCCATCGACGCAAGGCTGCGACCGCAAGAGCATTCCCGCCTCACTTCGGCCGTGTGCATGAAATACCCGCGTGAAGGCAGCGCGGGTTGCATCCACGGCATGACGAGCGATCGCTTTGGAGTTCCTGCCGATGATTTTGAATTCGGGCGCAAACCCGATGACGGTGTACGGCAGCAATCAAGAGCCGATCGACAACGCGGGCGTCGGCGTGCCCGCCACGCAATTGGCGAGCAAGGTCGTGCTTTATTCGTGCTACTCGCAGGCAACTGGCTGGTTCTCGGAGGGGCCCCCGACGCCTGGCGCTTGGGATCCTGACTGAGCAAGCGCCGCTGCGCGCGCTCCATGAAGACGATGAAGGCAATCACCACACAAACGGCATGGCCACTACCCCAGAATGGGCTTGAGGCCTGCGCTCTAACTTCCGCGCTATCGCGTCCAGGCTAGCACAGCGCTGCTTTTTGGGTGCTGGCCGCCGGTTGGAAGGGCTGGGGCCCCGCGAAGCGATGATGACCCGCGAGTCTCACGCGCCAAGCCAGACGCTAATCGGACTCAATCGGCCACTAAGTGAGCAGAGGACGCAAAACGTGCAGCGTGCGCCGCAGTGCTGTTCGCCTCGACCTTGTCGAGCACGACGGCGGGGGCCTCGGTGGTCGCCTGTTTTCGGACCGCAACGCGATACTGGCGCGGGGGGTAGCGGACACCGAGGCCCGGCTCAAAGCGGTTCAAGGCCTTCGGATGTGCCGGAACGTTATTACAGGCTCAGAGGTTCCATCCCTGCATAGCCCAGGGCAAAGTATGTCAGTGCTAAAACTCATACTCGGACGCCGGTTGGCGAACGTGGAGTACGGGGAACGCAAAATTAGCGCGTTCGAGGGCGTACCGGCAATGGGTTTGGACTTGCTCGGCTCCTGCTCATACGGGCCCGAGGCTGCGATGACGGTCCTCATGCCTCTTGGCGCCGCTGGACTCGGTTATATCGGCATGGTGATGCCACCGATCCTGTTACTGCTGGCAATCCTTTACGTGTCATATCGCCAGACGATCCGAGCCTATCCGACCAATGGCGGCGCCTACACCGTTTCGAAGGTGAACCTGGGCACGAATGCAAGCCTCATCGCGGCCGCGGCGCTGATGATCGATTACGTGCTCACCGTGGCGGTCGGTATATCTGCTGGAGTGGGGGCACTGACGTCCGCGGTTCCATCGCTTCACCCCTATACGCTGACGTTGTGCCTCGTAATTCTGGTGGTGGTTACCGTCATGAACCTACGGGGCACCGCAGATGCGGGGCGCGCGTGGGCGTTGCCAACTTATCTTTTCGCCGTGAGTTTTGTCCTGATACTCGCAATCGGTACGTACGAGACCCTCGTGACAAGCGGGCAACCCCAACCGGTTGTGCCACCCCCCGGTTTGCCGGAGACCACGGAGGCAGTCAGCATCTGGTTGCTTCTGCGCGCTTTCGCCGCCGGATGCGTCGCGATGACCGGGGTGGAGGCGGTCAGCAACGGCGTGAGTGCCTTCCGTGAGCCGGTGGTGAAGCGGGCGCACCGAACGCTTGGGGCAATCTGCGCGATTCTTATCATACTGCTTGCCGGCATTACCTACCTCGTGCGGAGCTATCATGTCGGCGCTATGGATCAGGCGCAGGTTGGCTATCAGAGCGTTCTTTCCCAGCTCGCGGGGGCCGTTGTCGGTCACGGCATCTTCTACTACGTCGCCATCGGGAGCGTGCTCTGCATCCTCTGTCTCTCGGCAAACACCAGCTTTGTCGATTTCCCGCGCGTATGTCGCCTCGTTGCGCAGGACGATTTCTTACCACGCCCCTTTGCTAGAGTCGGGCGGCGCTTGGTGTTCTCGGTGGGCATTCTCTATCTCGCCGTCGTCGCAGGCTTTCTACTGGTCGTATTCGGCGGTATCACAGACCGCCTAATCCCGCTGTATGCAATCGGGGCCTTCCTCACCTTCACGATGTCTCAACTCGGCATGACGGTTCACTGGTACACTGAGCTACAGAGCGCGAGGGCCGAGCGGGATCGTCACAAGCATCAGGTCAGCTTGGGGATCAATGCAGTTGGGGCTGTAGCAACCGGTGGCTCGCTGGCAATCATCATCTTCGCTAAGTTCACTGAGGGCGCATGGATCACCGTGCTGGTGATTCCGTTCGTCGTCCTCCTCCTGAGAATGACGAACAGATACTACGCCGAGCTAGACGCACAGTTGCGCGACGAAGGACGCCTCGATCTGCGATTTAAGGAGCCACCAATCGTACTGGTAGTTACAAACACATGGAACCGTTTGACCGACCGGGCTGTGCAATTCGCCCTGCAACTCTCGCCGGATGTCATGGCGGTGCATTTGACGAAGCTGGGTGGTCCTGACGTCCAAGAGCAACGTCGGCTGCTACGTCAACAATGGTCCAACGATGTGGAGGCGCCTGCAAAAAAGGTTGGGCTTCGCCCGCCCCGGCTTGTGCTCCTCGACGCACCGTTCCGGAGGATCGAAGGACCCTTGCTCCAGTTTATCTCAGAGACGGAAAAGAAAACTCCTTGCCGGCAAATTGCTGTGCTGATCCCGGAAGTGGTGAAAGAGCATTGGTGGCAATATCTGCTGCACGGCCAAGGTGCTCGGCGCCTGCGTGCTGCGCTGCTGCGCTACAGCGGCTCGCGCGTGGTCGTGGTCAACATCCCCTGGTATTTGGAGGAGCCCCGTATCGAAGAGGGCCTGGAGCAGGAAGAAATCCACAGCAACCACAGCGAAACGCAAGCGAGCGATTGAGTTTGCGGTGCAAAACGTGAGTGGCGTACCGAACGGTAATTGCCCGTGTGAAACCACGGATCGATGCGCGATAGCCGTCCGAGCGCGCGCCTGCGAACTGCCGGCGGCTCAATATCTCGAACAGGTGTTCTTCGCTTATGCGGATTCAAAAGAGATTCCGACGCACTTGACAATACCTCGCCGTTGCCGACGCCCCATCGACGAGTGAGCTCATCAGCGGCTTCGTCGCTTCATTTTCCCTCTTCATCTGCGGCACCCGAACGCTATGCCAGGGGTGCGTAAGGCAGCAAAGAACATAAGGACGCAAGCGGAGCCGACTGCCAGGCGCGATACGAGGCTATGGCAAGACAACCGACCCGCCGACACTCGATCACTTTCCTCTCGCGGCCGTGAAGGTCCGCGTCAACGTTATCATGAAGGCGTTCGACAATGAGATCGGTGGACGAATTTTTCACCGACCATGTTGGCGCGTCCGACGAACAAGTGCGCGGCGCGCTTGGGTCGTGATCGGACCTCCCAATGTAAGACTGCAAAGCTGGCCGGTTCGCAGAACCATTGAGGCCATCTCGCCGATGCGAAAGGGCTACTTTCTTTATATTGACTTATGGTCGTGTATAGATTGCCGAAATAAGCCACGCGGAGCCTCGATGATCGTCAAGCCTCGATGCTCGAGCTGTCGTGGAACTGGATGTCGGGGATTGGCCCGACCCTGCCGACTTTTGCAGTGCGAGAAGTCGGTAGACGCCAAGACACGCCGCGAACGTCGTCGCAAAGTCAGCCTGACCCGGAGCAGTCGTGCTTGGTCTAATGGCCAAGCGGCTTCGTCGCTTTCAATAGGCGCCAACGATGGAAGAATACGACCTGACCGTTTTGGACCGAGAGGCCCATTCCCGCGGTGCAGCCGGCATCTGCCAGCGCTCGAAGAACTGTTCGGATGGGTTCGACACGATGAGGGGCGTTGACGATTCCCATCCATTCCTCGAATTCGCGGTGTTTGTTCCAGGTAGTGTGCTGAAGCTCGCTGAAACCACTCCTGGTAGCGCAGGCGTCCAGTTCGGATGCGGGCAGCATTCGTACATGAGAGGGGTCACGCAGACGCTCGATTGCGTTTTGCAGGTTTGATTCATCCGCGTCTTCCGATGAAACGACGTCCACAATGACGGCGATTCCATGGGGCCGAAGTACTCTAAACATTTGATCGAATGCGCGCTGAGGATTGGCAAAATGATGCACCGCCAACCGAGTGATCAAGCCGTCGAATTGCCCCTCCTCGAACGGTAAGCTCTCTGCGTCGCCGCATTGGAATTGGACGTTGCGCAATCCTGCCTTCGCGCATCTTGCTCTTGCTTTTTCCAGCATCTGCTCAGTCGCGTCGAAGGCCACTACGGATGCCGCTCGCGATGCAATGGCGGCCGTGACAACGCCCGGCCCGCAAGCAACATCCAGAACCCTGCCCTGCCCTGCTTTGGCCAATGCCGTCTGAAAACGCTCTGCGACTTGATCATCAGTCTTCTCTGCCCAGATATCGAACGTGTCTGATTGACGTCCAAATTCTTCCGTGACTCGCTTAATGTGATCCACATCTTCCTCCGCTTTGCGTTGTTTCGAGTTTCGCAGCAGCACCGTGAGGATTCCGATAGCCGGAAGGAACGCGCACGTCTCATATACGAAGTTGATGCCCTGAAATCCGTAAGTTACCCAGCGTGGCCGCGAGCCAAGGTCGCGCAGACTGTCCGTAGCGAAACCAATGACGTTTGAACCAGGCAGGCGTCCCAAGCGCGCTCCGGTGCGTCGGCACGGATAGCATGCACGTTTCGACAATGAAATTGCGTGCATCTCCAGTAACGGGAGGAGTGACAGCTGCAGGACGACAGCATATCACGCTCCGACTAACGAGGTCGAACTCTAGCCTAGCCTCGGATAATGGTCAGGGACCGGGGATCCTGGTCATTTCTTCTATGCCAGTCCAAAAGAAAGGCCTGAGAAAGCTCGAGCCGCACGATACGGCGATGACGCGCCGCAAAGGCGTAATCACCCGCTACGATCTCAATCGCAAGTGGCCGCATCACGTGGCGCTTCCGGCTGAAAAAGTACGTTTCCTCAAGAACAGTGAGGGGATATTTAGAAATCACTATTCCAAACACCTCATCGACGCAGGTAAGTAAAGACAGCGGTATCGTCGGAGCCGCTTGTGCTTTTCCCGTGGCATCGCCGGCCAGGTTCTTACGTTTCGTACAGGAGCCTGGTCGAGCTTCGCGCTGCGCACACGCCGGATGCCGCTCGATCGGTATCAGGGCATCCCCCGAGCTGATCCCGGAGGATGGGTCAGCCCCCCGGTGTCTGACATCACCTACGCAGCAACTCAAACGCCTACCACGAACTCAGGTCGCTGGGATGAAGACCTGTTTCATCCCTCCGGGTGCGCCCAGCCGATCTGGCAACTCATCCGATTTCGACGCTTCAGAAGCAGTTTATTGGGATAGAAATCGGGCGCGCCTCGCTGTAGGTGGGGGGTTTCCGTTCCTGCTCTTTCGATTGCAAGACGGGTTCACAGTCCCACCCTGGCTCACGGTTCCCGAAGCCCCCCTATAATCCCGGACGGCCAGATTTCCCAGGTCCGGTTTGAAACCTTGGCTTTCTTCCGCAGGCCTTCCCAAGTTTGGAG
>JASHYD010000164.1 GCA_030043175.1 Xanthobacteraceae bacterium
GCGTTGTCGGGCGACGGCACCGAGGAGTGGCCGCCCTTGTTGAGTGCCTCCAGCCGGTAGAACAGCGTGACCTTCTCGCTGGTCTGGACGCCATTGCGGATCGGTTTGCCGTCCTTGAGGCCGACGCTGCCGCCTTCGTTGAGGGCGAATTCTGCGTCGATCAGGTCTCGGTGGTTGTTGATGAGCCACCTGATGCCAAGCGCATTGGCGTCGCCGATCTCCTCGTCCGTCTCCAGCGCCACGATGATGTCGCGGTCGGGCCGATAACCCTCCTGTTTATATCGGATGAGGTTCGCGACGAACGTCGCTGCCATGAATTTGTCGTCGACAGTGCCGCGGCCGTAGTAGTAGCCGTCCTTCTCGGTCAGTTTGAACGGGTCGAACGACCAGTCGGTAGGGAGCGCCTCGACCACATCGAGATGAGCAAGCAGCAGGATCGGCTTGCGGGCGCCGGTGCCGCGCAATCGCGCCACCAGATTGCCCTTGCGCAGCGCCGGCTTGAACACCTGCACGTCGTCGCCCGAAAAGCCGGCGGTGCGCAGCCGTGCTGCCATGGCGTCGGCGGCCCGCCCCGCATCCCCTGTCGCCGTGACCGTGTTGATCTCGACCAATTCCTTATAGACATCGAATGTGAGTTGCTGTTGCGCCGTAAGCGTCTGCGCCAGCGAGGTAGCCGCAGAGTCAAACGCAAGCAATGCCGCCGCTGCGACCGCCCCTATCAGCCTGAGTGCGATACGTCGATTCATGATGTTCTCCCAAACGGGCATGTACTCGTGATAGCGCAAACGCTCAGTACGCATTGAATTGAATTTCGAGATACCCGCCCGCCGTAGGCAACGACGCTGCCGTTGATTGGCAGAACTTCGGCACGTCCCGCCGGCAGCTCAGAGACGAATCTCCCGCGGCCCCTCGCCTAACAAACTAAAACTGAAACTTACATCGAGCAATCAGTATAGCGCTTCACATTAACGAGTTTAAATGAACCTCTTCCTCCCCGCAAGTCCGACCATAGTCGGCAATTGGCCCGCCTCTGCGAAGGCACCAACAAAAGCTGGCGCGATCAGTCGGTGAAAGTCCCAGGAGCAGCCAGCAAGGCTGCAGATCTGGGAGGTGAAAGAGTTCGGACCGTCACGCATCCGAGGTAGGAGCCGTATGCGGGGCAGGCGCACGTACGGATCTATGCAGGGGGCGGGGAGTGATTCCCGTCCCTTGTACGTTGCGAATTGCTTGGCGGATGAACAGCTCTTGCCGAGCAGCGAGGAGAACGGTGAGCCTCTCTCGTCCCTTGGCCAATGAGCCTGTGCGGTAGATTAAGATTAGGCCCCGTGTTCCAAGCTCTGCTGTTCTGATTGGACGGTATCTTGGGACGCGCGTGAAGCGTAGATCCTGCGTACAAGGTTGTTCGAAGCGGGGCTCTTGCTGGAGGGAATAAAGTGAAAGGGAGAACAGTGATCGACGGGGTATTGGGTATCGACGTTTCCAAAAATGCACTCGACGTAAGCATATCTGGTTACAACAAAATACGCGCGAGGAGCTTCGTTAATTCCGCTCATGGATGGCGCCATCTGCTTGATTGGTTGGTCACCCAGAAGATCCAACGAGTTAACGCCTGTCTGGAATCCACAGGGCGCTTTAGCCTCGGCATCGCCTGCGCACTGGATGAGGCGGGCCACGTCGTCAGCATCGTCAACCCCGCACAGATTCGGGACTTCGCCCGCACCAAGTTGGATCGCAACAAGACCGACGGGGTCGATGCGTCGCACATTCGCGAGTATTGTGAATGGTTCAAACCCCAGCCTTGGACTCCGCCTTCAAATGCCCGCCGCGCGTTGGGTGAGTTGCAGACGATTCGAGCCGGCGCTATCGCGGGTCTGACGCAATAAAAAAATCGCAGGAATAGCGGCATGGTCAACGCGGTGGCGCAATCCCTGGCCGATGTGACGATCGCGCGCTTCGCCAGCCAGCTCGAAGCTGTCGACGAAGCCATCGCACAGACGATCGACGATGATCCAGATTTGCGCGGACAATGCGATCTTTTGCTGAGTATCGGCGGCGTTGGTGAGACCTTGCCGGGCGTTGTGCTGGCGGAATTGCGTTCCGAGGTCGTCGCCTATGCGGGCTTGAATCCTCGGCTGCATCAGTCAGGAACATCCATCAATCGGATAACAAGCATCTCCAAGATTGTAATGCCGTTCTCCGCAGCGCGCTTTACATGTCGGCCATGCGATGTAATCCCGCGATCGTCGCGCTGGTGACTCGGTTGAAGGCCCAGGGGCGCCTCAAGCCCAAGCAGACTGTCGTGGCTGCGATGCGTAAACTGTAGGCGCTGTGCTTCGGTGTTCTGAAAACGGGCAAACCATTCGATCCGGCGATAGCGATGGGCTGTTGAGCCACATTATGGCCTCGATCGCATGGAGAGCCCCCGAGATTGGCCATGGCGCCCGCGATCCGGTCGTAGCGCACGGTTGCGACCTCGGCAACAACCTCGCGATCCAGGCGGTGACCAATCTCGCCGAGCGTGGCTCGCTCGGCGTCCGAGAGCATCACTCGGCCTTTCAGCGGTTTTCGGTGGCCAGATACTCGTTTCCGGGCCGGCAACTCTTGGTCCACCGTCCCTGTGACGTAGGCCAGGATGCGCGCCCAATCCATAACGGCCTCTCTGCGCCGATCCCCTGTGGGGGCGATCGACAAAAAATGTACCGGAACACCTCCAGTACCGCTGTGCTGGCCGAGGACAACTGACCGTCCTATCAGCCGTTTTAGTTTCTTGACCTCACGAGTCGATCCTCGCTAACAGCGTCTTGTTCTGCTCGACGAGGTCGTCGATCTTTGCCACCGGGGACAGCACCAATCCCTTCAGGCTGTTGACGTTGAGCGAATCGATTCCCTCGGGGGCGGCATTCCGAGCTTGAATCAGACGACTCCGACGCGCTCAATGCCACGTCGCTGAGTCACGTCGCTGCAGGGTGGTGAGCAGTGACAATCGTTGTGGTGTATTGTACCTATGCCGTCGCGCGGGGAGTTAAGCGATGCTTCGGGAATTAATCGTTAGTCGGGTAGCCGCGCTAGTTCCCTGGATGAATTTCCGCAATATCATTGTCTTGTATGTGCTCGCCGCCGCTTTTGGAGCCTCCGTATTGATAGGCATTGGCGGATTATTGAAGACTCACTATAGTTTCGTCACTCCGCCGGCTCCCACTAACGAGCTTCCTGTTCCTGCCGAGCCGATTGACTTACCTGTCACACCAACCGATAGCACAGACCCAATCGCAAATATGGCGACCTCGCCGCCGGCCTACGCCGCGAGCGCGGCTCACGATGCCTCACTTCCCCGCTCGGGCCCGGCGGGGTTGGCAGGCGAGGGCGATGAGGTCAGGCCCGCATTTGACGTGGCGCGTGTCGAGCCGTCAGGGGACGCGGTGATCGCCGGCCGAGCCTCACCCGGCGCAACCGTGGAATTGTTACTCAATGGCGAGGTTCACGGTCACGTAGTGGCGGATGCGTCTGGCAAATTCGCCATGGTGCCCGCCCCTCTTCCTCCTGGGGACTCCGAACTGACGTTGCGATCGAAACAGCCTGACGGCCGCCTCGCAATGTCCAAGGAGAGCGTCACGGTCGGGCTCGAGAAGAACCGCAAAGAGCAGCCGGTGGTGGCGCTGATGACGCCGGACAAGCCAAGCGTAGTGCCATCGAAACCGGCAGCGCCGGAGCCTGCCGGCGGGTCGGTTGTGGTGGAGACGGTCAAAACCGAATCTGGCGGCAAGCTCTATGTCAGCGGTCGCGCGTCGCCCCGCGCGGCTGTCAGGCTTTATCTCAACGACAACAGCTATCTGGCTTCGACGACTGCCGCCGCGAATGGGCGATTTGCGTTTACGACGATAAACCAAGGCATCAAACCCGGCGGCGGTTATCGGATCAGGCTCGATGAGGTGGACCCCGGCTCCGGCACCGTCCGGTCGCGCGCCGAGGTTCCCTTCGACGTGCCTAATCCTGTGGCGGCGAGCGACCCCAGTTTGAACCCCGTAGTCAAGTCCGTGCAGGGCGCGGAGCCCCCAAAAATCCGAGCCAAAAAGCCGGATCGAATGCGGCATCAGAGGACCTCGACACGTCGTCTCCATTAGGGCTTCGGGAGCGTACTCGATCCGGGGGCTCAGTTGCTGAGCAAGCCCTTCACGCCTGATCAGCTCGCCGCCAAGGTACGCACCGTGCTCGACGCGTGAACTCGAACCAAACTAACCAACGAGCATTCGGATGAATGGATGACTTGCGCGCGCCGTGCCTCGGCCTGGTCGAAGCTCTCTCAATAACCTGACCGCTTGTAGGATCGGTAGAAGGGATTTATTAGCTGACCTCTTGTGGGGTCGTAGAAGGGGTTTTTTATGCACTCGCCGCCAAACCCGCGATTCCGCCCATCCACGGCGCATTGCTCCCGACTCGAAAACACGCACTCAAGGCTTCTAGTATCCCCCCTGACGCACCACGGATAGTTTACGTATGCCTGAGCGTTCCCTCCTCCGAATGCCGTCAGCGCCGCGCACAGTGCCAATCCGGCAATGATGGATGTCCTCATGTTCGTCTCCTCTGTTGGGCCGCTGGCAGCGGTGGACGCCGGATCGAGCCGACACCCCCGCGGTTTTTCGGAGTGGTGGTGCAACCGTGCTCCACCTAACCCTTAAACTTTCAAATTGACTGCAGGTTTTTCGAGCCGTTGGCTCGTTGATCCAGCTCTCGGCCGCTCTACTGAAAATAGATTGGTAGTCGACCAGCGCCATTAAATTCGCGTTCGGAAGATTAAATTCGCTGTTAATCGGGTTAGCGGCTCCGTCCGACCCATGGGACCGTCTCTGACGGTTTAATGGAAGTTTTGAAAGGCGGTCACAGGAAATCCTGGGATGCCATGGGCGCTGTTAGGCTGATTTCGCGGGGCGATCGAAGACGAGACGCCGGGCGTCCGCGTCTATTTTATCAATGATATTAGCGGTGTATTTGATAAGATTGCATTGACTTTCCGCGAGTCCCGCCAAGGAAGCGCTAGGGAAAAATGGCTTTAGGCACCTCGCCGACGGTGCAGACCTTCAATCCTCGTTGCGTCCCCCGCTCAGTCCGTTTCGGCGATCAACTCATCGCAATGGACCAAGCTATTCTTCGGGGTGCTTCTGGCGATCGTAAAGAAATGTGTGGGCACACCGTGCATAACCGCAGATGGCCGCATTATGTGACGCTACCTGCTGGCACACGGAGCGGGTGACGCCTGTTGTGGATGAGACGAGGGGATTCACGGAAAGTCGTCGCCGTCGTGCTCGACTGGGTCGCAGCGGTCGATCGCCGTGCCGAAACTGCGGCCGTCAGCGCGGTGGCGAGCGGGTCGTAGCACGGGACCATCACGATCAGCCATCCGGTCGCCCGTTGGGAGTCCGTCTGAGCTCTCAGAGAGCGCGGTAAATACGCACGGCCTTTCCCCCGATGATGTCCAGGCCACCATCGCCCGCGGTATCGATCGTGCCCGCCATGTGCGCGCCCAGGCGCCGACCAGGACGCCCATGCAGGAAGCCAAGGGTCCGAGCGAATGGCCGCGATGAGAAAGAAGAGCAGTCGCCACCGTTCTCGTTCAACCCGCCCCCTACATTGCGCCCGGGCCCGCAAAGGTTCGCGCCGCGAATGGCTGTATGGAAATTATTACGCGCGCGGTGTCGGTAGCCGCGTCCTTTGGGGCATCGGGCCAGCTCAAGAGCACAAAATGCATGACAAATATCGCCAGTATGGCGACAAAGGCCTCCGGCGTGTTGAAGGAGAATCTTAAAATTCTTTTTAATCTCAGTGCACGATGTAGGCGCGCTCAATCCTTCATACTCGCATCACGGCCCGAATGGAATAAATTTCCATCACTGCGCCTGCAGTTCGCTCCCGAGGCCGCGTAATAAAAGCAGCTGTAGCGCGCTCTGGATCCATGCTGTTTATAAACACTTGTCCTGAAAATTATAATATTAAACCTATTAATAAATAGCGAAATCGTAAGTTTAAAACTGTTTGTAGGATGCTTTGAAATTAATTCTTAATTTAATTCCAAAAACCACACTTATGTCGGAATGTAAACGAGTCTCCATGGGGAATTTGCGGATCGTGAGCGCAGAAGACTGGGGGCTGCCACGATTCACCTTTGGGGAATTACCAGTCATCGGGAGGGGAAAGATGAGACCGGTAAAGCACGTTCTATTGGGGTCGGCGGCGGGTATCTTCACCGTGGCCGGTGCGCAGGCGGC
>JASHYD010000165.1 GCA_030043175.1 Xanthobacteraceae bacterium
TCTGCTGGAGGTCGCCGGCAGGAAGATCAAGCACCGATACCAGTTCTCCATCGAGGGTGCGAAGGAATTGGAGGCCTTTCATCAGCGCGTACTGAACAATCTCAGGCTGGCCTTCAGTGCGTTCATGTCCGGGGACGCGAGGATAGCGCGCGCTTTGATTGAGGAGAAGACCGGGCTTCGCAACGCCGAGCTTGCTGCCTCCGAAAGCCATCTTGGCCGCCTGCGTGAGGGCCGGATCGAGAGCATTGAAACCAGTTCACTGCATTTGGATGTGCTGCGCGACCTCAAACGAATTCATTCTCATATCTGCTCCGTTGCCTACCCGGTGCTTGAGGCGACTGGCGAGCTGCAGCCGAGCAGGCTCAAGGAATGCGAACCTGGGCTGCTGGCGGCTCCGGAAGGATCACCGATGGATGCCAAGTCTTCGGCACCGTGATGGTTCAATCGCCGCTATCATCTGAGTGATCGCCTACCAGATCTCAAGGCGTCGCTCTCGCGCTTGTGGTTCGATTGCTCTTACGTGCGGCCAGGTAGGCGGGATATTCGGCTTCAGTCGCTTGTCCGGCGTGAAGCAGCCATCGACGCAAGGCCGCGACGGCAGGAGCATTCCGCCTTGCTTCGGGGGTGTACATGAAATACCCGCGTGAGCGCAGCGCGCATTGCGGCCACGGCATGACGAGACGATCGCTTTGGAGTTCCTGCCCGATCAGCGCGATTGGTCCCATCATGACTCCGAGCCCATCCAGCGCCGCCTGAATCGCAAAATAGAAATGCTCGAATACTTGATCACGCTTCGGCGCGAGATCCGATAGTCCGGCAGCCGCCAGCCATCGCGGCCAGGCATCGCGCAGCGTCTCGGAATGCAAGAGCGTGTGATGGGCGAGATCGGCGGGGCGGCGCAGCGGACGCCGCGCCATGAGATCGGCGCTCAGCACGGGTAACCGCGCCTCGCCCATGAAGCGCTCGCCAATCCATCCGGGTCTGCGCGCCGGCCCGGAAAGCACAATATCGGCCTCCATTTGGAATTGCTCCGCCGGGGTGCTCGCAGTGATCAGCCGCACCTCGATTTCCGGATGATCGCGCTGAAATGCCGGGAGGCGCGGAATGAGCCAGCGCATCGCAAAGGTTGGCAGCGCCGCGACCCGCAGCGACTGCTGAAAACGCCGCTCGCGCACGCGTTGGGCCGCGGCTGCCAGCCGGTCGAGCGCTGGGCCGGTTTCGTTGAGCAGCGCAGCGCCTGCCTCGGTCGGGATCGCATTGCGACTGGTGCGCACGAAGAGCTTCACGCCAAGCCATTCCTCCAATGCCCGGATCTGGCGGCTCACGGCGCCATGCGTGACACAGAGCTCGGCGGATGCACGCGTGAAGCTACCGTGGCGTGCGGCAGCCTCGAAGGCCTTGATTGCGTTGAGAGGGGGCAGCCGACGGATCGTCATGATGTGAGTTTTCCTCACAATCGCCGTCAGGACAACTCGTTTGTCATCGGAACGTCACGCGGGCAAAAAGGGTCGGTGAATCGTCGGGAGCCTCTGCTGTGACCACATCGATCTTCGCAGCCGTGCTGTTGGCGGCGGGCTTGCACGCCGCCTGGAACGCTATGCTCAAAGGTGGGACGGGCGATCGACTCTGGACGATGACCATCATGAGCCTTGCGGTCGCGCTTGTCGGCGTGGCGGCAATACCGTTCCTTCCGTGGCCGGCGGCGGCGAGTTGGCCCTATATCGTGGCGTCAGGCCTCCTCCATGTCGGGTACAATCTGTTTCTTGTCCAGACCTATGGATCAGGCAATTTCAGCGAAACCTATCCGATCGCCCGTGGTTCATCGCCGCTGCTTGTTGCGTTGGGTGCAGCCGTATTTGCCGGCGAGCGGCCCGATTTGTTGGCATTGCTTGGTATCGCGTTCGTGTGTGGCGGCATCATTTCACTTGCATTCAAGGCAAAGGACTTTGCGATTGCTTCGCTGCCGGCGGCGCTCGCGACGGGCGCTTTCATCGCCGCCTATAGCGTCGTCGATGGTATCGGGGTTCGCGCAGCCGGTGACACGCTCGCCTACGCGGCCTGGATGTCGGTCCTCTGGGGTGGTCCGATGCCGCTTGTCTTCGTCCTGATAAGAGGTGGTCCTCGCACGGCAATCGCGGCGTTGCTTGCGGGCTCAGCTCGGCGCTTTGCCGGCGCCCTGCTGGGCGGCTGGGTGTCGCTGATCGCCTATGCCATCGTGATCTGGGCGATGCATTACGGTCCAATGGGACCGGTATCGGCTTTGCGCGAAACGAGTGTGCTCTTTGCCGCCCTCATCGGTCGGTTTGCGCTCAAAGAACAGCTCAGCGCCCGCCGCGTCGCCTCATGTATGGTGATTGCCTGCGGCGCCGCATGCTTGGGTGGCGCACGATGATCCCGATTGACCCCCGCTCGGCGCTCGGCAGCCTCGGTGGTGTGAGCCAAGGCGAGCGGCGCCGCGTGCTGTGGGTCGCGTGCGGGGTACACGCGCTCCACGACGGCTTCACTGATACGCTTTACGTATTGCTCCCGCTGTGGCAGGCGGAATTCGGGCTCGCCTACGCGGCTGTTGGCGCCCTACGCTCGCTCTACACGGCCGCCATGGCGGGCCTGCAAGTGCCCGCAGCCACGATCGCGCGGCGGATTGGCGATCCACGCGTGCTCGTAGCTGGAACCATGCTCGCCGGGGCCGGCTACCTGCTGGCTGGAGCAACCTCCAGCTTCATCATCCTTGGTGCCGCGCTCGTCCTCGGCGGCGTCGGGTCGAGCACGCAGCATCCGATCGCCTCGAGTCTCATAGCCCAAGCCTATGAAACGCAAAGCTCACGGGGCCCGCTCGCGACCTATAACTTTGCAGGCGACCTTGGCAAAATGGCGCTCCCTTCCGCGACCGCGGCGCTTCTTGTGCTCATGCCGTGGCGATCCGCCGTACTGGCGCTTGGAACGATCGGCATTGTGACCGCGCTCGCGATCGCGCTCCTGCTCAGCCGGTTGAATCCAGCGGCCCACGAACTGACACCTCCGCTTGACCATGCCATAGATGATCGAGCCGCCGCGCCTCGCGGCGGCTTCGCCCTGCTGCTCGCGATCGGCATTATCGACGGTGCCACCCGCACCGGATTCCTGACGTTCCTGCCGTTCCTGCTGAAGGCGAAAGGCGCGAGCCCGCCGACCGTCGGGGTGGCGCTTACGCTCCTTTTCGCCGGAGGCGCCGCGGGTAAGCTTGTTTGCGGCTTCCTCGGGGCACGCATCGGCCTGTTGGCGACCGTCATTGCAACGGAGGGCGCGACCGCGCTCGCGATCGCCATGTCGCTTATTCTGCCCCTAGCAGCAGCGCTCGCAGTGCTGCCGGCCATCGGCATTGCCTTGAATGGCACGTCTTCGGTGCTCTACGGCACGGTCCCCGAGCTAGTCCCAGTCAACAAGTGGCAGCGTGCCTTCGGGCTCTTCTACACCGGCACGATCGGGGCCGGAGCGCTGTCGCCTGCCATCTATGGGCTCGTCGGCGATGTCGTTGGTATTCCTGCCGCGATGCTGCTAATCGCCGCCTCAGTCCTGGTCACTCTGCCGTTGGCTTGGCGCCTGAGTGGATCCCTCAAGGACGCAAAACCGGGTCGTTTGCCACCAAAGCCGCGTCCGCCCAAGGACACGGGGATCTTCAAAGAGTGAAATCTTTTTGAAAAAAACCCGCACGCTGCATCTACGCTGCTTTCTTGGAACAAGCGGGACGCAACGCCTTAAAAGGTCGCCCGTATCCCCGCGTAGGCGGCAAACGGCATTCCGGGCACGAAGGTGCGGGGATCGGTCAACACCCCGAGCGTGTTAGGGTTGTTGTTGTTCGCGGGGGTGAAGCCACCTGTATCCGTGAACGTGCCGGCCAGATAATAATGCTGGTTGAGCGCGTTGTTGATCAGACCGAACAGCTCGACGTTCGGCGTCAGCTGATAGGACGTGTGCAGGTTCAGCACCGCGTAGGCCGGCACCTTCGGGTTCACGTTCGTGTCGTCGTGAATGAGGTACTGACTGCCGACGACATTGAGGTCGGCGCCGATCTTCCACTTGTCCGTAACGGCGTATTCGGCGCCGGCCTTGAAGCGGTGTGCCGGAATGCCCCCGATGTGGTCGCCCGGCACGACGTTGACAAATTGAATGCCAGTGCTCGGGTCGGTGATGGCATTTGGATTATTCGGCGAATTCAACACCCCCGCACTCTGATAGGTGGCGTCGACATACGTGTAGTTGGCGTAGAGTTTCCACTGATCATGGGTATAGTCGACCTTGGCCTCGACGCCCTTGCGCTCTGTCTTTCCGAAATTTTGGAAGAAGCCGAAATTAGCCACCTCTCCGAGTTGCGCGGCGACGTTGATAATGTCATCGTCGGACACAGTGTCGAATGCGCCGAGGCCCCATGTCAGCAGGCCGGTCGTGGCGTTCGTTCCCAACGTGCCGCGCAGGCCCCCTTCGATAGTATGCGACACCACCTGCTTGAGCGGCGGATCGGCCACCAGGAAGGTGTCGATCTGGCATGGATTGGTCGGACTGGAGCACCCGAGCTCCAACGGCGTCGGCGCGCGGTTGGCTATCGCATAGTCGGCGTAGGCGGTGAGGTTGGGTGTAATCTTGTAGGTCGCGCCGACCATCGGGTTGAGGTGCTGGAATTGGTTGCTGCTGGTGAGTTGCGGCGACTCTCCGGTTTGGTCCTGCAGGTTGATCTGGGCAATGTTGAACCGGGCGCCGGCGGTGACCGACAGCCTGTTCGTCACATCGAAGGTATCGGTCGCGTAGAAGCCGGTGTAGGTGTTGGTGGCGTGCAGATTGACGAAGCTGAAGTCGTCTCCGGGCTGGTTCAGGAAGATCCCGAGTCCTTGTATGAACAGGGTCTGAGGATCGATCGCTCCGAGTTCGCTGGTGGCCGTGAACTGGGTGTAGCCATGATCGATGCTGGCACCGACCACGACATGGTTGTCGTGCTCGAAGGCCTTGTTCGTGCTGGCGAGCTGAACGGTGCCGCCAAAGCTGTTGCTTGAGACCCAGTTGCGGTCGATTTCGCCGAGGAAAGCGCCGCTATTCGCGAGCGGGTTCGGCACGTTGGTCATGCCCGAAGTGCCGAAGACCGGGTCGGTGCCAAGGCACAGGAATTGGCTGCTGGTCGCCCCAGCACCATTGGCCTGGCTATCACAGGCAGATGCGTTTGTGCCGTTGCCGTCCGCGTGGGCCGACCAGAACCCGCGGTAATAGAGATTGCCCTGGAACGACAGAGTATCCGAAAAATTGTGAGTCAGATTCGCCTGCAGAAACGCGAGTTGCAGATTCGAACTCTGCGGATTCGTCCACACGCTCGACCATTTCTGATTGAGCAGATCGAGCGGCGTGGGCCCCACATTCGAGAGTATGTTGTCGGCGCCCGTGAAGCTGATGTGGAGTTCGGTCTGCTCGTTGCGAGCGCCGACGTCTGCATACATGCGGTTGAGGTGCGACGACGAGAGGCCAAGGTCGCGCCATCCCTTGTCGTACGCGGATTCGAACAACGCATAAGCGGAGAGATTGCCGTCCCGCTTGCCGGCCTGTACGCTGCTCTGGATGCGGCCATACGAGCCGATCAGCGCCTCCAGTTCGGTGCCCTGCCAGGTGAAGCCATTCTTCATCTGAATGCTCAGGGCGCCGCCGATGGCGTTGAGGCCGAACACCGGATTGCTGGGAAACAGCGAAACCTTGTCGATCGCCTTTTCCGAAATGAAATCCCAGTTGACGATGTCGCCCCAGGATTCGTTAACGCGAACGCCGTTCTGATAGACCGCGATGCCCTGCGGCGTTCCCTGCACGGGTGACGCCGTGAAACCACGGTAGTTGAGGTCCTTCTGGAACGGATTGCCGGTCTGATCGCCGAACGTGACGCCCGGCAGCCCGCGATTCAAAGCATCAAGGAAGCCGGGCGAGTACTCATGGTTGAAATCGTTCGGCGTCAGGACGATGGTGTTCGACGGCACCTTGTCGCGATCGATTGCTGTCGGGTCCGTATTTGCGGCCACCGGAGCTGGTTCGGACGACGCATCGGTGGACGCAGGCGCCGGAGCGGCGCTCGGCTTCGCAGGGCGATGGCCGGATAGCGGGGTGGGGGCGATGACGTTGATGTCCGGCAGCACCGTTTGCGCGGACGCGCCCCCTGGTATGATCAATCCACCGAGTCCCACAGTTGCCAACACTGGCAAAGCCCGTGCCCGATGAAACCGGCTACGTGCATAGAGGCTGTGTCTGTCCCATGTTTTGCGCCCCATCACGCCCCCCGGCAGCCTAACGAATCGCAGCCTGCCTCAGTAGCCAGCGCTTGTCTCGGGAACATCTTCCACATCCTATCGGGAACTTTTGGCAATGGTTGTCGGGAACTTTAGGCAATAGCCGTTCAAGCAACCGACGGCAGCAACAACTCCCGGTTCAAACTGTGGAAGGCTCAGCCCGCCGAGGAGACCGATCGCAAACGCACTGCGAACCATCTCGCTCGCCGCGAGCCACCTCGCCCGCCCCTCAGGCCGGGCCGCAAGGCTGGGGCAAACGTGGCGCATGCTCCACGCATATCCCAACACCGCCAGCAATTGCCTTTTTTGCGGCGGACCGGAGCCGGCGGTGGCTGGCGTGTGCCCGCGCGCGCGGATGCGCGCGTGTCCAACCCCCGGGCGCCCGGCGGCCGCACCGACGCCAGGGCAACGGCAAACGCAACGCGAACGAAAGTGGCCTGTCGCGGCGCGACAGTAACCAAGGCATGCACCTAGGCGATGAATCAGGCCGGTGCTGATTTTGGCCCGAACGGTCCGCTGGGGTCCGCCTTAAGGCACCACTTTATTCGACGCTTGCCACCCTAACACCCTGATAGATATTGATAATTTTGTAGAGCTGGGGAACACGATCCATCGCAGCACGGATTGGCCAGGCGACCGCAACTGCCGCCCCCTCCATCATCCATACGTCGGCGCGAATGTAGAAGTCATCCTTCTTTCGTCATCTTTGCCGCCCAAGTCTTCATCATGTCGATCGGAAAAGGAAACACGATCGTCGAGCTGCGCTCTCCCGCGATGTCGAAGAGCGTTGCCAGATAACGCAATTGCATGGCCTGCGGCGCCGGCGCGAGAATGTTGGCGGCCTCCACTAGCTTTTGCGCGGCCTGCTGTTCGCCTTCTGCATTGATGATCTTGGCGCGGCGCGTCCGTTCGGCCTCGGCCTGGCGGGCGATGGCACGGACCATGCTCTCGTCAAGGTCGATGCGCTTGATCTCCACCGTGGAAACCTTAATGCCCCAGGCCTCGGTCTGCTTGTCGAGCACCTCCTGGATGTCGGCGTTGAGCCGGTCGCGCTCGCTCAGCATGCTGTCGAGATCATGCTTGCCCAGCACCCAGCGCAGCGTGGTTTGCGCGAGCTGGCTCGTGGCGGCCAGATAGTTGTTGACCTGGATGATGGCCCGCTCGGGGTCGACGACGCGGAAATAGATGACGGCGTTGACCTTCACCGACACATTGTCGCGCGAGATCACGTCCTGCGGCGGCACTTCGTCAACAACGACGCGCAGATCGACGCGCACCATCTGCTGGGCAAACGGCACCAGCAGGAAGAGTCCTGGCCCCTTGGTTCCGCTATAGCGCCCGAGCGTAAAAACGACGCCCCGCTCATATTCGCGCAAGACCCGTATGGAGGCGTACAAAAAGACGAGCGCAGCGATCACGATAATGGCCACGGCAGAGATCATGGGGTTTCCTCCTTCGACGAACAT
>JASHYD010000010.1 GCA_030043175.1 Xanthobacteraceae bacterium
ACTAATCCCTCCGCGAGATGATAGATGGCATTATCCGTCGACGGCACCGAGGAGTGACCGCCCTTGTTGGTCACCTCCAGCCGATAGGAAACGCCCACCTTCTCGCTGGTCTGGATGCTGTTGCGGATCGGCTTATCCCGTTTGAGGCCGACGCCGCCACCCTCGTTGAGGGCGAATTCGGCGTCGATCAGGTCGCGATGGTTCTTCAGCAGCCACTGAATTCCCATAGCATTTGCATCGAGGATTTCCTCGTCGGTTTCCAGGACCAGAATGATGTCGCGATCCGGCCGGTAGCCCTCCTGCTTGTAGCGGATGAGGTTGGCCACGAAGGCCGCGGCCATGAATTTGTCGTCGCCTGAGCCGCGGCCGTAAAAATAGCCGTCCTTCTCGGTGAGCTTGAAGGGGGCGAACGACCAATCTTCGGGTCGCGCTTCGACAACGTCGAGGTGGGCAAGCAGCAGCATCGGCCTCTTGGCGCCGGTGCCGTGCAGGCGCGCCACCAGATTGCCCTTGCGCGGCGCCGGCTTGAACACCTGCACGTCGACGCTGTCGAAACCGGCTGCAATCAACCGCGCCGCCATGGCGTCCGCGGCGCGAGCAGTGTCGCCCGTCTGCGTGACAGTGTTGATCTCGATGAGTTCCTTGTAGATTTCGAAGGCGCGCTGCTGCTGGGCCGTCAGCGCATATGCATGCTGCTCCGCGGCGACCGCAAGGATCAAGATTACACTGCCGTACAGAACCTTACTGAAGCACAACGCAGTGCGGCGATGCGGCGCCAACCAGCGGCTCAATGCAATGCGGGCGAGGGCGTTCGGCATGGCGACTTCCCGGAGTTGAGTAGAGCTGGCGGCGCGACGAAGCTGACACCGGCCAGCCCACCGTTCATTCCCGAGTGGTCATTATGGGTCATTTCGGCGTTACCGCCAATGCTGGATGCGAGGCTATGTGAGCCGGAACCCGATCGGCTCGCGTTCCTGCAGTTCATCATCAACGAGATTCGGAGGAATTTCCGTCAGCAGCTCCGCCGAGATCAGCATCTCCGGCGAGTCCGGCCTCGGTGCGAACAAGTTCCGCCACGCCGCGTTCGCGCTCTCGAAGGCGGTTCGCGCCCCGTAAGCCGCCATGTCCTCGTATTCGATCATCAGGATGATGCCGTGACCCGGTCCCGGAACAATGGATCGGAACATGCGCACCGACTTTGGCATCGCGGCGCTGTTGAATTTTGGCTCAGCGGCCTGTGCGAGCTTGTGCAAAAAATCCGGCAAGCGACCGGGTTTGATGTCGTATTTGAAGACGGCGATCACGGACATATGTGGCCAGTTTGTTCGATAGTGAAATGATTCAATAGAATCAATAACATATGAGTGTATATTCTGCCGCTAGCGGCGATTGCGGCCCGCAGTCAGCTGTACAAGCGCAGCCTGCCCACTGGCCTTGCGATCGGCAAAGCGGCAATAGCGCTCGATCGTGGGCCAGCGACATGCCAGTGATGTCGCCGATTTGGCCGACTGACAGCCCAGCCCTTCGCAGTCGAATGACGGCATTGCAGCGCAGCCCGTGTAGCGTCACGCCAGTAAGTTCGAGGATGTCTACGCGCGCGCGGTCGAAATGTTCCCAGAACAGCTTGCGCGAATACGGCTTGCCGCCAACCACAGCCGGCAAACCGTAAATATCGGTCAGCCAGCGAGGCGATTGTAGAACTGAATCGGTAGCCAGACAGGTGAAGGACAGTGAAATCAAAGCTGAGCTTCAGCCGTATCCATCGAAAGTCAAGCGCACCGATCGACCGAATTGTCAAAGCCGTGGACAAATGAGCAATGAAGATCTCGCGCCATTCTGACGAAGCTGCAAGCGAGGCTGGGTATTCGAGCGGCAGGGGCGCTGCGCCACTGAAGCTGGTGGAGGATGACGAGCAGCAAATGCAGCTGGCTGCGTTGCTGGTGAAGAGGCCGGCGGCGAAACGCAAGTAAATTACTCCCAGAGTAACGAGCGGGCGCGATGTGCTAAGATGATATGTGGTGAGCCTCGACGCCGCTCTAGCGATCCACGGCGAACAATAATTGGTTGAGTACGGCGGGCCTTCTGGGCTCCGCGAGGCTGGCCTCCTTGAGGCAGCGCTGGCCCGCCCCCAACAACTAAAAGCATACGGCAATCCGTCGCGAGATATGGCCGAGCTGGCGTCGGCCTATGCGTTTGGGATTGCAAAGAACCACCCGTTCATACGGCTACGACCATCACTGCCGATGACTTGGAGTTGCTGAAGGTTTGGCTAAGGTTGGCCAACGGCAGCATGAGCGAGGGCGAATGCGCTCGGCAGTTGCGTGCGAATATCGCGGCTGTCCAGTGATCTTCGTATCGCCAACACTGGCGCGATCAGGAGTCACGCTAGGGGTTCGCCCCCTGTTTTACAGCGTTCCGGCGCTTTCCGGGTTCATTCGGGGTAACCTCTACTGTAAAACAGGTTTGAGGAATTAATCTTATTTATCAGCGACATAGAAGTCGCAGACGAAGTTGGCCAATTTGTTCGTTTGCGGCGCGTAGGACGGGTTTCGCCTGCGCTCAACCAGCCTACGCGCCAACACCCGCCCGCGCCGCATGAATCGCGCGCCACACCTTCTCCGGTGTTACCGGCATATCGATATGGCGGATGCCGTAGTCCGACAGCGCGTCGATGATGGCGTTCGGGAGGGCCACCAGAGCACCGGCGCAGCCGGCCTCGCCGCAGCCCTTGATCCCCAGCGGATTGGTCGCGGTCGGCACCGGGTGATGCTCCGTGACGAAGCTCGGCACGTCGGCGGCGCGCGGCACGGCGTAATCCATGAACGAGCCGGTGATGGGCTGGCCATCGCCGTTGTAGACGACGTTCTCCATGAGCACCTGGCCGATGCCCTGGACAAGACCGCCATGCATCTGGCCCTCCACCAGCATCGGATTGATGACGGTGCCGAAATCGTTTGCGGAGAAGTACCTCACCACCTCGACGACGCCGGTTTCAGGATCGATCTCGACCTCGGCCACATGGCAGCCGTTCGGATAGCAAGACGGCACGGGCTCGCTGGCGAGCTTGATATCGAGCGTCTCGGGTGCGCCGTCCGGCAGCTTCGCTCCCGCCTGCAATTCAGCAGCGAGTTCCAGCAGGCCGATCGAACGATCGGTACCCGCAATAATGAATCGCCCATCGGCAAATTCGAGGTCCGCCACGGCGACTTCGAGGAGGTGGGAGGCGACCTGCTTGCCCTGCTCGATCACCTGGCCGATTGCCTCGACCATGGCCATGCTGCTCGACGCTGCCGAGCGGGATCCGCCGGTGCCGCCCCCGGCGATCAGCTCGTCGCTGTCGCCCTGCAGCAGACGGATGCGCTCGAACGGCACGCCCAGGCGGCTCGATAGAATCTGCGCAAACGGCGTAGCGTGACCCTGGCCGTAATCGAGCGTGCCGGTGATGAATGTCACCGTGCCGTCGCGCTCGAAGCGAATGCCGGCCATTTCTTTGTTGGGGGGAGCCGTCACCTCCAGGTAACTGCCGACCGCAATGCCTCGCAGCTTGCCGCGCTTTTTGCTCTGGCGCTTGCGCCCTGCAAAACCGTTCCAATCGGCGAGATCGAGCGCATGGCGCAATACGGCGGGGAAATCTCCGGAATCATAGGTCTGAGAGGAGGCCGCCGCATAGGGGATCTCCGCGGGCTTGATGAGATTGCGGCGGCGCAACTCCACTCGGTCGATAGCCATTTCGCGCGCCGCGGTATCGATCAGACGCTCCATGAAATAGTTGCCCTCGGGGCGACCGGCGCCCCGATAGGCGCTGACATAAGGCGTGTTGGTGAACGCGCATCGTGTGGAGACCTCAATCAGCGGCGTGCGATAGAGGCTGACCATGTTCTTGACAGCATTGACGGTCGGCGGCAGCGGCGCCACCGCGCCGAGATAAGCTCCCATGTTGGCGGTGCCGGTGAGGCGGATCGCCAGGAAGCGGCCTTCGGCATCGAGCGCAAGCTCGGCGATCCTCTCGTGGTCGCGGCCGTGACTGTCGGAGAGAAAGCTTGAGGAGCGTTCGTCGGTCCATTTCACCGGACGGCCGAGCAGCCGAGCAGCGTGGAGGAGGCAGACATACTCCGGATAGGCCTGCGCCTTCATGCCGAACGAGCCACCCACATTGCGCGTGAGCAGCCGGAGCTTGGCGGGCGGAATGTTGAAAATCTCGGCGAGCTGGGTGCGCAGTCCGAACACCCCCTGACAACCGACATAGAACGTGAAGCGCTCGCCCGCCGCATTGTAGCCGGCAACCGCCGCCCGCGGCTCCATCGCATTCACCACCAGACGTGTGTTGCGCAGTTCGAGGCGGGTGACATGCGCAGCTTTGGCGAATGCTTCCTTCACCCGCTCCTCATCGCCATAATGGAAGTCAAGCGCGACGTTGTCGGGCAAGTCATCGAATACCCGTGGGGCTCCAGCGTTGACGGCCTCGCTCGCGAGGGTCACGGCAGGGAGCGGCGCGATGTCAAGCTCGACCACCTCGGCGGCATCGTGCGCCGCAATTGCCGTCTCTGCGACGACGCAGGCGACCGGATCGCCGACAAAACGCACTTTATCGATGGCCAGCGCCGGCCGCGGCGGCTTCTTCATCGGCGTGCCGTCGCGGTTGTGCAAAGGGGGCACGCATTTGAGCGTGCCATAGCCGGCCGCGTGAAGATCGGCCCCCGTATAGACCGCAAGCACACTTGGCATCGCGAGCGCCGCCGCGGTATCGATTCCCTTGAGCAGGCCGTGGGCATGACGCGAACGCACGATTACTGCATAGGCTTGGCCGACGAGGTTCACATCGTCAGCATAACTGCCGCGGCCTTGCACCAGGATCGGGTCCTCGGTGCGCAGCACGGGCTGCCCAATGCCAAATTTCTGCACCGCCCAGGAACCGGGATCGTCTTGAACATTCATGATAATTCGCTGAAGCGAGTGTCAGATGCCTAACGGAGCGCCTGAAATAATGGAGCCGGATGGGCCGCACAAGCGGGCGGGTGGGATACGAGCTATGTGCGTAAGCTCGCTTTTAGGGGCCCCGCACCCGATCTTAGCGACCTTCGCAAGCGAGTTCGCGCCCCGAACCTTCTTGCGACGGCCCCCAAGGCTGATACACTCCATCTGATTTTTGGAACATGAGGCCGCCTGCACGTCGGCGGGGGCAGACGTTCGCGCGCCGGAGAGACATCGAATGGACGACGAGGGCCAGGGGACTGGCGGCCTCGAGCCTGCGCCATATCGGCCGCGTGCCGAGAACCGCGCCTACCGGGGTCGCGGTCACCATTTCCGCCATCGGCGGGCCTCGAATGCGGGCGCGCCTGGGCGTGGCACCTATGCGGCCTTGGATCTGGGCACCAACAACTGCCGCCTCCTGATCGCGCGGCCGTCCGGCGACGGCTTCCGGGTCATTGACGCGTTTTCGCGTATCATAAGGCTCGGCGAAGGATTGTCGGCCACCGGGCGACTGTCCGAGGCGGCGATCGTACGCGCGGTCGGGGCGCTTGCGGTCTGCCGCGACAAGATGGTCAACCGGGGCGTCACCCGTGCGCGGCTGATCGCCACGGAAGCCTGCCGCGTGGCGGTCAACGGCGCCGAGTTCCTTGAGGTGATCCGCGAACAGGTCGGCATCGAACTGGAAATCGTCGACCGCAAGACTGAGGCGGACCTCGCGGCGACCGGGTGCACGCCACTGATCGATCCGCAAGCGCGCGGCGTGCTGCTGTTCGATATCGGCGGCGGATCGTCGGAGCTCGTGTCGCTCGCACAATCGGAGCCCACGATGCGTGGACCGCCGCGACCGGTCGTGCGCAGCTGGGTTTCCCTGCCGGTCGGCGTCGTCACCTTGGCGGAACGCCACGGCGGCGTGCGGGTCGACCGCGGCTTGTTTGAGGCGATGGTGGACGAGGTGGCGATCTTTGTGGCCCCATTCACGGCCGCCCATGGTGGCAACCTCGATGGCGTGCATATGCTCGGCACTTCCGGCACCGTGACTACCATCGCGGGGATTCATCTGCGCCTGCCGCGCTATGATCGCCGCCGCGTCGACGGCTGCTGGCTCTCCGACGTCGAGATCACCGGCGTGATCGACGAATTGATCGCTATGACCTACGAGGAGCGCGTCGCCAACGCCTGCATTGGCTCCGAACGCGCCGATTTGGTGCTCGCGGGCTGCGCCATCCTGGAAGCAATCCGCCGCGCCTTTCCGTGTCCGCGGCTGCGTGTTGCCGACCGAGGATTGCGCGAGGGAATACTGGTGAAGCTCATGCGCGAGGACGGTGTGTGGTCCTATCCGGGCGGGCCGGCGTGACGACCAAACTCAGTAGTAAACGGGGTGGTGGCCGCCGCGATCTCAAAGTACCGGTTACCAGCCGCAAAGGCCGTACTCTTGCTTCCAAGCTGTGGCTGGAGCGCCAGCTCAACGATCCTTATGTCGCGCGCGCCAAGCGAGAGGGGCTGCGTTCGCGTGCCGCCTTCAAGCTTGCTGAAATGGACGACAAGTTTCACGTCCTGAAGTCCGGCGCAAAGGTGGTGGACCTTGGCGCCGCGCCCGGCGGCTGGAGTCAGATCGCTTCGCAGCGGGTCGGAGCCGCGCGGCCTTCAACAGGACGGGTTGTGGCCATCGATCTGCTCGACATGCCGCCGATCCCCGGGGTCGAATTTCTCCAGCTCGATTTCCTTGACGCATCGGCGCCAGATCGCCTGCGGGCGTTGCTCGACGGGCCGGCCGACGTGGTGCTCTCCGATATGGCCGGGAACACCACCGGCCACCGCAAGACCGACCACCTCAGGATCATGGCACTCGCCGAGGCGGCCGCAATGTTTGCGCGCGAGGTCTTGCGTCCGGGCGGTGCGTTTTTATGCAAAGTGCTGCAGGGCGGCGCCGAATCCGAGTTGCTGGCCAGCCTAAAACGAGACTTCACTACGGTGAAGCACGTCAAACCGGCGGCAAGCCGCAGCGATTCGGCAGAGCTTTATATGCTGGCCCTGGGGTTTCGGGCGTCCGGAGGCGATGAGCGAGAAAGTGCTTGAACAGGGCCGGCGGATCTGTCCGACCTTGTTGGGTTACCGTCATTGTTGTCCTATGTGTCGCGTTCTTGATTATAATTTCACTCGATTCTCGTACGCCATGCAAAGGATTGCCGGATCTGGAGGCCGACCCGGATCGTGAGGATTAGCTCCCTCGAGCCGCATAAACGCAATCGAATTCATGGATATTGCGTGCGACTAGGGTCCGCACTCAATTGGCTCACATCCTGTAGATCACGGCTGCGAAGCAGACGCTGAAAAAAATCGCGGGCGAGTTTGTGGGAGCGCGTGGCAGTGCGCCTGAAATCCTTGGGCCGGCACGAGCGGCGCGCGATGACGTTGCGGCTCTTGCAGGCTTCCTTGTCGTGACGGATGCGCTCCTTGGATTTCGTTCACTGTGGGCCGGCACCGCCGGTGGGCAACTCCGCACGATGCTGATGATCACATCGAAGGCTTCATACCACCCCAAACGCTCACCATAAGGTCCGGCGTATCACCCCGGGTCCATCCCGGTCTTGCGGATGACAGGCGCTGCTTCGGGCGCGGTGAGATACTTGAGCAACGCCTGCGCGGCGGCGGTCGGGCCGGCAGCTTTGTGGACTGCGGCGGAGAACACCGTAACCTCCTGGATATCGGCCGGCAGCGGTCCGAGATAATCGATGCCCTTGACCGGCAAAAGCTCGCTCACCTGCTGGAAGCCGATCTCGGCGTCGCCGCGCGCCACCATCTCGCCGATCGGTAGATCGGGGATCGGCGGCACGATCTTCGCCTTGAGCTGTTCTGTGAGGCCCCACTTCGCGATGAGGCGCTCGATGTGAACGCCGCTCGGGCCCGCCGAATAGGCAATCGTCTTGGCTGCCAGCAGAGCCTTGCGGACCCCATCCGAGGAGCTCAGGTCGATCTTTGGAGCGCCGGCGCGAATGGCCACTCCGACGCCAGACGTCGCCACATTGACGCGCGTTTCGGCGACGAGCTTGCCGAGCTTTATAAGGTCATCGATCTGGGGTGCAGGAAGCATGACGACGTCGGCAATCTCGCCGTCTGCCACACGTTTTGCCACCGCGTTGACCCCGCCCCAGGTCGTCATCACTCTGTGTCCGGTCACCCGCTCGAAGCCAGGCACGAGAAGCGTGTAGGGCGCCCGCGTGCCGGGCGAGCCGATGACCTTAATGTCGGCGGCGTTGGCGATGCCGGCCGCCATGACGGCGCCCACGGCTCCAAGCTTCGCCCATGCGGCGATCAATGTTCCCATCGTCATGGCGGTCCTCCCTGAGTGCCGGCGAGGAGCATAAGGCAATGGGCGCTGGCGCTGCAACCGGAGGCCAGGCTCCAACCCTGGAACTCTGCAGCCCGGACTGGCGAAACCGAATCCGGGAGCCCCTCGCCACACGCCGAGGTTCCGCTGCCGCTCACCCGGCTGCAGAGCTGATTTATAGGATTCGCTCCTCGCGCAATCCGGGCTCCTCGACTATTGTTCCGCCTTGCCCCCGCAGCCGTTTCCTCATTGTCCGGGCGTTGCGGGCGCCGCCTTGCGGTCGGCCATTTCGGCGCCGGCATCGGCGGGCATCCGGGCAAACAGCAGGATCGAGCTGGCCGACACAAGTCCCACCAGAAGGAAGGCGGGCGGGAAGTCTTCAGCGTGAAGCGCGGTCTGTCCCTTCAAGCCCAGCACGGTTTCGACCGCCAGCGCGCCAACGGCCACGCCCACCGATTGGGAGAGTTGCTGCGCCACCGCGACCAGCGAAGTGGCCCGGCTGATGCGCGCCGGTTCGACTTCCGCATACGCAATGGCATTGACGCTCGTGAACTGCAACGAGCGGAAAAATCCTCCGGCGAGCAGCACCGCGATCATCACCGGCACCGGCGTCGCATCGGTGAAGGCCGCACAGGCAGACAGCATCACGGCGGCAATCAGTGCGTTCCAGGTCAGCACATTGCGGAATCCCGCCCGTCGCAGGATAGGCGGCACCGCCGATTTCATCATCATGGCGCCGACCGCCGTCGACAGCGTGACAAGACCGGATTGGAACGGCGTCATGCCGAAGCCGAGCTGCATCAGCAACGGCAGCAGGAACGGCAGCGCTCCAGCGCCGATCCGGAAGATGAACCCGCCGACGACGCCAGCCCGGAAGGTCGCAAGCCGGAACAACGTCAGGTCGATGACCGGTGCAGCCATGCCGCGGGCGCGCACGACGTATGCGATCGTGGCCAATGCGCCGCCCGCGACCAGGGCGATGGTTACGCTGACCGGGACCAGTTTGATGCCCATCACCGTCAACCCAAAGGCGAGCCCGCCGACCCCGGCCCCTATCAGCGCCAGCCCCACGAGATCGAACGGGTCGCTGATGTCAGCACGCAAGTTCTCGAAAAACAGGCTCGCCAGTGCAATTCCGAGAAGGCCGATCGGAATGTTGATAAGAAAGATCCAGTGCCAGCTCGCATAGGTCGTGATGAAGCCGCCGAGCGCCGGCCCGACCATCGGTCCGACCAGCGCCGGCATGGTGAGCAGCGCCATCGCGCCGATCAGCTTGCGTTTGCCAACGGTGCGAATGAGCACAAGGCGTCCGACCGGCGACATCATGGCGCCGCCTGTGCCCTGCAGGAAGCGTGCGATCACGAAATGCCACAGCGAATGCGACAACGCGCAGCCGATCGATCCGATCATGAACACTGCGATGGCGCTGCGAAATACGTTCCGGGCGCCGAACCGATCCGCCATCCAGCCGCTTGCTGGAATGAAGATTGCGAGTGCGAGCAGGTATGACGTGATGGCGAGCTTGAGCTCCAGCGGCCTGGAGCCGATATCCGCCGCAATCGCCGGCAGCGATGTGGCGATCACCGTGGAGTCCATGTTCTCCATGAACAGCGCTACCGCGACGATCAGCGGGACGAGGCGCTCACGGCTCATGGATAACTGGCTCGGTGCGGCATTTCCTGAACTTCATAGGCATCGCAACGCAAGGATAGCAGGGCGACGATCCCTGCGCCTACCCGCGTTGCGCCCGCGCCCTTACTATCTACATGGAGTCCGCATTACTATACATGGAGTTGGACTTCCTCAAACCCCGGGGCCGCAATGGTCTATGTTCTGGCGATCTTCATTCCCCCACTCGGGCTGCTGCTCAACGGGCAACTGTTCGCGGCCGTGCTCAATGTGGGCCTGATCATTCCCTGCGCGCTACTGGGATTTATTTTCCACGTCCTGTGGCTGGTGCCATCCCTTCACGCTGTGATTTCGGTCTACACGAAGCGCGAACAGCGCCGCCATCGCGAAATCGTCGAGGCAATCGAACGCCACGGACCGCTCCCGGGACGCAGGCATTGACGCGCTCGTTATAGCGCGAGCAAATGACCTCGCGTCGGGCGATCGCGCTAATTTCGCCAGCGTGTCATCAGTATCGGCTGGCATATCCGCAGGGTCCCGCGCCTGCGGTAGTGGGCCGCATTTCCTGAATTGAGGGTGTCCGCTGGCGCATCACCAACACCTCGCTGCGCTCTTTTTGCGGATAGCTTAAATCGCGCCTGCAACCTTTCCAATGCAGCCGCGCCGTGATATCGACACCCTCGTCAACCTCAACAAAGACCTGATTCGCCGGCCGACGGTTCCATCTGCCGTCGGGGGCATTATCTCTTATCGCAAACGACGTCGCCGGGTGGCGGCAGGGAGTTCGGCATGGCGGCAATTGCAAATGGCAGTCTCCGGGAAACCTATACCTTTGACGACGTGCTGCTGAGGCCCGGCCTTTCCGACGTATTGCCGTCGGAAGTCGATATCCGGTCGCGCATTACACGCGGGATTGCGCTGAATATTCCGATCATCGCTTCCGCAATGGATACCGTCACGGAAGCCGCCATGGCCATCGCCATGGCGCAGGCCGGTGGCATCGGCGTCATTCATCGCAATATGGAACCGGAGGAGCAGGCGGGCCTTGTTCGGCAAGTCAAAAAATTCGAGTCCGGAATGGTGGTGAACCCGCTCACCATTTATCCGGAAGCAACCCTGGCTGACGCGCTGGCGCTGATGCAGGAAAACCGGATTTCCGGCGTACCGGTGGTTGAAGGCGACAAGATGCCGGGTCGCCTGGTCGGTATTTTGACCAATCGAGACGTACGCTTTGCCACCGACCCGCGCCAGAAGGTCGCCGAGCTGATGACTAAGGATGGCCTCGTCACGGTGCGCGAGGGCGTCAGCCAGGAGGAGGCCAAGCGCCTCCTGCACCAGCACCGCATTGAGAAGCTCGTGGTGGTGGACGGCCTCTACCGTTGCGTCGGGCTCATCACCGTCAAGGACATCGAAAAGGCGGTGGCACATCCGAACGCTTCCAAGGACGAGCAGGGCCGCCTGCGGGTGGCGGCGGCGAGCACGGTCGGCGACAAAGGGTTCGAGCGAAGCGAGCGGTTGATCGAGGCGGGTGTGGACCTGGTGATTGTGGATACCGCCCACGGCCATTCCACTCGCGTGCTCGAAGCCGTGCGACGTATCAAGCGGCTCTCCAATGCGGTGCAGGTGGTGGCCGGCAACGTGGCGACCGACGAGGGCGCGAGAGCGCTGATCCACGCCGGCGCCGATGCCATCAAGGTCGGCATTGGTCCGGGCTCGATCTGCACCACCCGCGTCGTTGCCGGCGTCGGGGTGCCACAGCTGACCGCCATCATGGACGCCGTCGAGGCGGCGCGGCAAAGCGATACGCCCGTGATCGCAGACGGCGGCATCAAATATTCGGGCGATCTCGCCAAGGCTATCGCGGCCGGCGCCGAGTGCGCCATGGTGGGCTCTCTGCTCGCCGGCACCGACGAGACGCCGGGCGAGGTATTCCTTTATCAGGGCCGTTCCTACAAGGCTTATCGCGGGATGGGCTCGGTTGCGGCCATGGCACGCGGTTCGGCCGATCGTTATTTCCAGCAGGACATCAAGGATAACCTGAAGCTGGTGCCGGAAGGCGTTGAAGGCCAAGTGCCTTACAAGGGTCCGGTGGCAAATGTGCTGCACCAATTGACCGGTGGCTTGCGCGCCGCCATGGGCTATGTCGGTGCCCACACGGTCGCCGAGTTTCAAAACAAAGCCGAATTCGTGCGCATCTCGAATGCTGGCCTGCGCGAAAGCCATGTCCACGACGTGACGGTGACGCGCGAGAGCCCGAATTATCCAAGCCGGTCGTAGGAAGAGGGCGGTTTACATGTAATCGGAACGGCGGACTGCACGGCGGCCTCGCAGCGTCTTTCAATCGCCCATGCCGATGCTCTTCAATCGCCATGGGCATCGATCGGCGCTCTGCCGTGTCAGGCTGGTAGACGGGCGCGACGACAGCTTTGGCTTCTGACCGGTTGCCGTTCACGGTATTGCGAGGTTGGTTCGCAGCAGCGCCTCGATTCGCGTCATCTCCACGTCTACGAAGCCCTGCGCAGGTCCCCTCGGCGCGGGTAGAATTCCCGGCGTCGAGCATGTCATGCCGCGAAACAGCCGCGGCCTCGGTCATGCAGACCGCGGCCGGCAGAGATTCGACCTGAGACTTCATTTCCGCTTCCGTCCGGGCGCGCGGCTGTCGGGTATCGCAAAAATCCATTTCATGCCTTGATGGGGGAATTCGCCGCCATCGCCACTGTCGCGAAGGTTGCGAGACCGGTTCGCTGCCCCCCTGGCGGCTCGCGCAATGACCGGTGGGTGGCAAAAAACGCTCGGCGGTGAGATGGCACAGGCCGCGGCGATTTGCATGAGACTCACTCGATGTCGGTGACGATAAGACTGACAGATTCAGATGCCCGCCCTAGTGTTTGATATTACGGCGCTTTCTCTTCCAGCGATGGGGTGGGCGCCGATGAGGCTTGTCCCGGGACGGGACGGGACATAGCGCCTACAGGCGCTGTCCCGCCGTCCCGGTCCCGTTTCCACCTGAGAAGCCCTGCGCGGGGACTGCCGCCTCGAAGACTTCTGGCGCGTCGCTACCCCTCCGATAAGCCTGCGTGAAATCATTTCTCTACCCTGTGCCTCGTCGCTGCCATCGTGTTCGGGCTGTAGCTAATAACCAAGAGAGACCCCCCGGCTCCGCCGGGAAGGCAGCAAAAGTTTGACAGTTCCGGCAGTCGCACCCCTCGCTCCCATCGGCGAGACTTCGAACGCGGGCCACCGAGCACTTGATGAGCCGCGATGGCCGCCTTCAGGCGGCTCGCCTATCGGGGGCCGCAGCAGCGCCCCGATGCCGCTTCGAGCGGCACCAAGCCTAAAGCTCTCGGCCTGCCGGGAGATACCTACTTGAGTCTGGACCCCAGAGCTTGCCATCGTGACAGAAATCATGGAGGCACAGCACCGCAGCATCAGCGTCGACGACAATCCCGTTCTTTACATTGGGCTTTGGTCAGCTAATGAAGGAGGTGTCGGATGTTTGGAACGCCGAAAGCTATTCGTCGCACTGTGGCAGGCACGCTTATCGCGTCGACGTTCCTGCTGCGACCCGGCGCTTCCAGCGCGCTTGACAACGTCACATTGATTACCGACTTCGGCTATTATGGCCGTCATGCCTTTTTCTTCGAGGCGCTCGACCGGGGATACTACAGGGAAGCCGGGCTCGCGGTGAAAATCGTGCGCAGCCAAGGCTCAGCCGATGCGATCCGCCAGGTCGGCGCCGGCAATGCGATGTTCGGCTTGGCCGACGCCGGCACCCTGGTATTGGCGCGCGCCAACGACCAGATCCCGGTCAAGCTGGTCGCCATCGTCTATCGCAAACCGCCGCATGGAATCTTCTGCCGCGAAGATTCCGGCTTGAAAAAGCCCAAGGACCTGGAGGGCAATGCGATCGCCACGACGGCCAGCAGCTCGAATCCGCGCTTATTTCCGGCCTTCGCCAAAGCCGCGGGCATCGATGCCCAGACAGTGCGGTGGGTGATCGTGAGCCCCGAGTCATTACCCAGCGTGCTCGCCACCAACAAGGTCCCCTGTGTCGCCGAGTACTCAGTCGCCGAAGCGCTGCTGCAGTCTCAACTCGCGCCCGCCACACTCGTACGCTTCGCCTTTTCGGATGCGGGTTTAAGCTTTTACAGCAACGGCATCGTGGCGACCGCGGCGACGATCGCGAGCAAGCCAGATATCGTGCACCGCTTCGTCGAGGCGACCGTCCGCGGCATGAAGGACGCCTTCGCTGATCCGGCAGCTGCAGGCGCAATCATGCAGAGACTGGTTCCCCAGGTGGACGCGACCATCGCCAAGAAAGAGACCGAGGTCGTAGCCAAACTTGCGCAGATTCCTGGCCAGCCGCTGGGTGAAATCGACCCGGCGCGCATCGACGCCACTCTCGATGTGGTCAAGGGCGCCTTCCGGCTAAATGCACCTGTTGCAGCGGCCGACGTGTACGCGCCAGGATTCACACCGAAGTCGAAGTAGGCCTCATCGCCTTTCTGATGATCTACAGTTTTCGCGGGGCGCAGCATCCTGAATCTGCCCTGCGACGCTCGCAATCGAGCCTCATTGGGCGCGAGGGCCGTCTTTACTCCGCTCACCTGTCGGGGTGGCGCAGCGCCCTCGATGCCGGTTTGAGCGGCCCCAATCTTAAAGGCCGGCTCTGCCGGGGATACTTACTCTCCTTGAACACAGCCAAGAGCTGCTAGCCTGGGTATCACGTAAAACGCCACCGCTCCTGGGCGCCTCTTGCGCCCACAATCACGCCGACACAAGATACGACGGCTCTCTTGCGAGGGGATCGCAATGCGACGCTCGAGGACGAGATGAAGCACCCGGAAATCGATAGGCTCGACATCGGCAACGTGGATATCGACCGGTTGAAACGGTCGATCGATATCCTTGTCGAAGCCGAACAGCTGCCGCACACGCCGGTCGTGTCCGACGTCTTCTCGACAGACTTCCTGCCACCCGCTTCTGAACTGCCGCGCGCATTGTTCTGACCGGCCGTCGCATTCCCAACGCGGTGAAACACGTCAGGACACGCACAGAAACCAAGTACGGATCGTCATGCATCTGCACCTGAACGGGAAGGTCGGCATCATCACCGGCCCCGCCAAAGGGATGGGCGCAGCCATCACCAGGGCCTTTGCCGCCGAGGACACCCGTCTCACGCTGATCGGGCGTGACACCGCGGCGATCGAGCCGGTCGCCAGGGAAGTCCGCGCCGCTGGCGCCGAGGTGATCGTCGTCGGCTGCGATCTCACCGACGCCCGGCAATGTGACGCCGCCGCCGCCAAGACGAAGGCCGTCTACGGCCGCATCGATTTTCTCGTGAACATCGCGGGCGGCTCGGGGCCCATCGGCAAGACCGGCGTCGAGACAACCCCGGAAGAATTCGACGACATCGTCACGCTCAACATGAACGGCTGCTTTCACATCATGCGCAGCGTCCTGCCGTCCATGATCGAGCAGCGGTACGGCAAGATCGTCAATGTCGGCGGCACCTTCGGCATGCGCGGTCGCGCCGGCCGCATGGCCTACTCCGCCTCGAAATGGGGCCTGCGCGGCATCACCAAGAGCTTCGCGCTCGAGGTCGGGCCCTACAACATCAACGTGAACTGCGTGGCCCCGGGCATGGTCGACGGCCCGCGCTTCCGCGAAAAAGTCTGCGCCGACATGGCGAAGCGCCTCGGCATCACCACCGACGAAGCAATGGCGCGTCACGCCCACGACTATGCACTGCGGCGCGTCACCGCGGACGAGGACGTCGCCAATGCCTGCCTGTTCCTGGCCAGCGACGTTTCGCGGCAGATCACCGGCGTGGATCTGCCCGTGGATGGCGGCTGGGCTACGCTGTGAGGAGGAAACGGTATGAGCAACAATGCAGATCTCGTGATCAACGGCGGACGGATCGTTACCCCGGACACCGTTTTCGCTGCGAGCATCGCCATTCGTGACGGCAGGATTCTCGCCATCGGCAGCGCGGACTCGATGCCGCCGGCGGTGGAGACCCTCGATGCTTCGGGGTTGCACGTGCTGCCCGGCACGATCGACGTACATGTGCACTTCCGCGATCCCGGCTACCCGCACAAGGAGGACTGGGCGACCGGCACCGCAGCAGCGGCCTTCGGCGGTGTCACCACTGTGTTTGACATGCCAAACACGATTCCGCCGACGGGCACGCCGGAGATCCTTGCCGCCAAGCACGTTATCGCGGCGAGCAAGGCGCACGTCGACTACGGGCTGTATGGCCTGCTTGGGGAGGATACGATCGACGCGGTGCCGACCCTCGTGGAAGGCGGTGTGATCGGCTTCAAGTGCTACATGGGCAACACCTTCGGCAAGATCCCGTCGCCGTCGACCGGCGTGATGCTCGAAGGTTTCGAAGTCGTGGCAAAGACGGGCAAACGCATTTCCCTGCATGCGGAGACCAATTCGGTGATGGAGCGGCGGGAGACCCGGCTGCGCGCCGCCGGGCGCACCGATCCGCTGGCCCATATCGCTTCTCGCCCTGCCGTCGTCGCCATCGAGGCGGTCAGCCGCGCGGCAATCTTGGCGGAGTGGACCGGCGCCCGCATCCACATCCTGCACATCTCGTCCGCCGATGAACTGCGGCCGCTGCGGGAAGCGAAGGCGCGCGGCGTCGACATCACCGGGGAGACTGCGCCGCACTACCTGATGCTCTCGGCCGACGACTATGCCCGGTTCGGCGGCGTGATCCGCGTCAATCCGCCGGTGCGCGAGAGGCACAACCAGGAGGCGCTGTGGCAGGCGCTTTTCGACGGCACCATCGATATCGTGGCAACAGACCACGCCCCGCACACGCGCGAAGAGAAGACTCGCAATGACATCTGGACGGTCGATTGCGGCTTTCCGGGCGTGGAAGTGCAAATGCCACTGATGCTCACGGTGGTGAGCGAGGGCCGGCTGAGCATCTCCGACTATGTCCGCCTGAGTGCAGCGAACCCGGCGAAGATCTGGGGGCTCTATCCGCGCAAGGGCACGATCCAGCCTGGCGCCGACGCCGATCTTGCGCTGGTCGATCTCCGCGCCGCCTGGACTATCGACGACGCCCGGCTGCAATCGCGCTCGAAGGTATCGCCATGGCACGGGCGGCCGGTGAAAGGCCTGCCGGTGCACACGCTGGTGCGCGGCCGGTTCGTCATGCGCGAGCGGACGTTGATGGAGGACGCGCGCGGCTGGGGACGGTCGGTGCACCCCATCCAGCAGATGCCGCTGCCAGTCATCCGCAACGCCGATCAGACCCTTCCGGCGGTCACCAGGGCGAACGCAACAGCGGGAGAGGCCGCATGACCCCGCCCGGCAAAGCGAGGCCCGCTGCGAGGCGATGACCGGCAGATCGTTGGAGGCCAGACCGAAGAGGCTTACCGGCGGGGTGACATGCTGGAGAAGCGGCGCAAGCGAATGGAGCCGTGGGCTGTGTACTGCAGCAAGCCGGCGGTTCCGGGTAACGTCGTACGGCTACGCGGCGGCGTCTGGCAAAGCGACCAGATCATGCGGCATCATCTGGGTACGTACTCCGATGCGGAATGCTAGCGACGTCGGACGACAGGTCGCCGCTGCAGTCATGGCGCGCGAGCTGGCAAGGCCACATACGCATGCGGAAACGACCTATCCGAGGAGCCGGTCTGCGCAGCTTCTGCAGCCGGCGGCGGCGAGAGGGAGCGCCTCCGGGTGGCCTCCGGATTGTCCGGCCGCCGGGTCGATGAAGCCGCTGTCTTCGCTATCCGGATCGGCTTCGCCGACTGCTCGATTCATCGCGGCGACGTGTTCACGCCATGCCCCAACATCGCGCCGGGCGCCGATGGCAAGTGGGAGGCGTGGTTATTTGCGAACTGGAGCCCCGGTGCGTACCGGTATCAATCTTTGCCTGGATGATGCTGGCGCACTGCGGGGATTTTCAAAGCAAGGGCCTTGACGGCTTCTAACCGCGGCCGCCAATCACCTCACGTTGCAGCGGCCTCTCAACAGTCGGCCCGGTCAGGTCCGGAAGGGGTCAACGGCTGTGCCGATGACATGGCAGTACGTCCGAAGTCCCCGAGCCAGCCGACCCACTTTGTGCAACGCGCAAGTCGGCAGGGTGGGCCAGAATCAGACGAAGGTCAGGCGCGGAGGCAACGGCGTTGCGCTTCTGGCATGGGTCAGTCGCGGGCAAAGATTTGGCGGATCACCCGTCGCAGTTCGTCGGCGGGTGATCGAGGCAGAGTGTCGGCTCGCCAGCCAACGAAATCGTCAGGACGCACCAGCAGCGCAGCGTCAGGCGATAGCCCAGTGAGTTGTGCCCACCGTCCGTCCAGGTCTTCTATCGCACCTTCGAGTCCGATGCGGTAAACGTCGATCGGCACACCTAGCGACGTTGAGACTGAGGCGGCGGCGCTGACCCACGGCGCCCCGCTTACACCGGTGAATAGCCGCAGCCCTGCGCCGTGAAGATCCAGCGTGGACACACGTTCGCCGTTGTGTTGCAACCACGCGTGCGGCAGCCTTGTTCCAGGTTCTCCGTGTAGTCGCTCGCCATCCACGAGCTGCACTCGGTCGGCGTCGATAGGGGCAGACTCGTTGGTCACCACCGCGCGTGAGCGGTATTTGTACCCCGCGATCATGTAGAAGAATGGCCGCTCTTCCCCCGCGGGCAGCATCGGCCGATCGTCTGCCAACTCAAGGAATGAGGCGCCCGGCCCGGTCAGCGACTGCCGGGCGGCGAAGAGGCCGACCGGGCGGCGTTCGGCTTGATAAGAATCGAGAAGCTCGGGGCCGGCGGTGCCGTTCAGCACCGCGGCGAGTTTCCACGCCAGGTTGTGTGCGCTGTGGATGGCGGTGTTGGCTCCACCACCCTTGAACGGCGGCATGGTGTGGGCCGAGTCACCAACGAGAAATACCCGCCCGCAACGGAACTGGTCGGCCACCTGCTCGTAGGGTTGCCACGGCGCGATATCGACGATCTCGATGTCGATTGGCACGCCCACAGCCCTGAGAATCAACTCGCGGCACCACGCCGGGGTGAAACGGTTGACGGTTTCCCCCCGGCTGGGGAAGTAGGTGTGCGCGAAGACCGCGAGGTCGTCCTGCGCGGCGAGGAGCATTCCGGTCACGCCGGCATTGTTGATCTGAATGCCATCTCCGTCGCCCAGCCCGGGAACGAATTGTCGCCACGGCGCCCGAAAGTAGATGAATACGACGAAGATCGGCAGTTGTCCGAAGCCCGACGTGGCGATGCCAAGCTCGCGACGAATGTGGCTGTGCGTGCCGTCGGCGGCGATGAGATAGTTGGCATGTACGACCTGCGACGTCCCGCTGTCGAGGGTTTTGATCGTCGCAACCACCCCTGCATTGTCCTGGCGCAGCGACACGAGCTCCACCCCATAGCGCACGTCGCAGCCTAGCCGCCGCGATTCGCCCAGCAGGATTGGTTCCAGTTTGCTTTGTGGGCAATACTTTCCGAAAGGCTCCGGGCTCACCGCCTCGGCGCTGGGAAAGAAGTCGGCACCCCAAACCGGCGTGACTTCGGCATCGCTTAGCGTGTGCTTGCTGATCACGTTGCTGATGTGGTCGGCGGACGCGTTGACCGCCGGCCCAAGTCCCACACCCCGCAGGATCTCAAGGCTGCGGAAGGTCAGGTTGCGCGCCTTCGGATAGACAAAGATCTCACGTCGTCTGTCGACAAGCAGCGACTGAATGCCATGGTGTGCCAGCAGGGTAGAGGCGGAAAGACCGCCCGCTCCAGCGCCAACCACCAGGACCTGGTGAATACGTTCGGTCACCGGTCACCTCCCAACAATGCGAGCCCGGGGAAATCGTCGAAAACAGATGCACCGGGTCATG
>JASHYD010000166.1 GCA_030043175.1 Xanthobacteraceae bacterium
GAACCGCAAGGGCGTGACCTTCGCCGCTCGCGCATTTTGCACAGCCCGTGCGATGGTTGCGGATGGTCCGCTGGAGCAGCGAGCCGCGCAGGATCTCGCCGGTCACTGGCAGCCGGTCGAGCAGCTTCTGGCGCGCCGCTATGGTTTGCTCATTTGGTCTCATTCTTACAAATGAGAGTGTTCCGACCGATGGCCGTGGCGCCGAGGCTAGACCGGCGGCACCAGTCCGCTCTGCGGGCGTCGGCGACTGTGACAGGCCGGCTTTTCCGTGCCGCATCAATGTGGGAGATTTGCGGCAACGGCGGAACAACCCACGAATGACCTTGATCCTGCGACTGATGAATAAGCACGCCCGATTGATGGGTTGGGGGGATCATTGGGGACCGGATGATTATGTCATCTTGGATCATGATGGCAGATTAGTGGGAAGAATCTACAAAGACCACATACAAGGCTCGCCAAGGTGGTTTTGGTCTGTCAACACATCGCCGTTTCCCGCTCCACCTCGCGAACCGCGGCTTGGCCTATTCGCTGGGCGAAGCCAAGGAGCGATTCAAGCAACGCTATTTCGACATGGACCTTCCTGCAGGGCGGCAGCGCTGAGTGGCATTTATCCGCGCTTACGATGTGCCAGAGCCCCGGCCCTCGGCGAGCTGATATATTCGAGGGCCGGGGCCGCGTGAGGCCCCATCAGGCCCCACGCCCCAAGCCAACGCCGGGCGCATCGGGAGCGTTCCGTGCTGCAAGCACATGGACACGGCGATCGGCTCGATCACCCTTCGAGTGAGCGCCGGCCGGCCTCAGTAATCCTCACCCGACCAACAAGTTGGTCGCCAGCCTTCTCGCGCTGAACTGTTACAAAACCGGCACGGATGAGGCTCGCTAAAGTTTTGCGTGTAAAGCCGTGAAGGAACATGGCTGCTTCGGTTGCACCGAACGGAATGTCGGCAAGCAATTGGAGCACCAGGCGCTGTTCCGGGCCAAGATAACGCTTTCGAGGAGGTGCCGGCATCAGAGGCAACTGAACGAAATACGAATAGAGCTAATTGCGGACCAGCATGTGCATTCTATCCCTGACCACGACACACCGGAATGGGCTTGAGACGCCTCCGGCTTCAACCACGTTGGTTTCGCCGTTGACGGGCTGCATTTAGAGAGATTCCACTGGCATAAACAAATGTTCACGCCGCCAACTGGCAGCCCAATGTTAGTTTGGTGGTGCGTGCGGTCTTAACCTTCCACATCGGGCCGTGCGTGGTCCGTCTTAGACTACTTCCCCTTAGTGCCCACACAGGGCCGAGCGTGGCCCCGGCCCTTCACTACATCCGAGACACTGAGAACCAGCTACGAATTAGTCTAAGCTGAGCGTATTGATCCCAGTCGGTGGACCAACGGCAACAGTAAGGGGCCGCCGCGAGCGTTTCAGAACTGCAATAGAGAAAGTCATGAACGCTATAGGGTGGGAACTAGTAGCCATCTGTCTGCTCAAATTCAAGAAGAGCGGTCGTAAAGCTGATGTCTCTAGTTGACAGGACTATAGGCGCGACGCTGCGGTTGTCAGCCAAGCGTCCACCGCTCGATAGACGAGTGTCGCCAGATCGGCGCATCATTGCCGTGATCCCATTCGAGTGATCACGCACGCTGTAGTTACCTGCCCGCGACGTGTCGCGGGTTTTTTCTTGGGAGCACAGCCGCGACAGCCAACCACAGCTCCTAGCAAACGCGACCGAGCGCGGGCTGCTGTCAGGCGGGTGCGTGGCGGCACAGCAGCGGACTCGCCGCCGAACACACAGGATTTAGCAATGGATTTTCGCTCAGATCCAAACCTGAAACCCACCGAAATTCAGACTCCCACCCTCGAACAGCGTACTCCAGTAGTGCTCGCTCGCAAGCCAGGCACTCGCGCGCGGCTGAGGCGCTCGCTGCGAAAAGGCGGCACGATCGCCCTAAACGGCGGCATTCTCGTGCTGAACCCGCATAGCCGGTTGCTGATCAAGTCGTCATTGCTCGACAAACGAATATCGCTGGCGATCGCATTTCTGATCATATTCAGCGTCGGTGTCGCAGCTTCCTTCGTTTGGCGATCCTCTAGACAGGTCGTCTCCGTTCCGCTGGCCGCTCCCGCTCCCGTTGCTCTTTCCCCTTCTCTGGGACAGCAGCTTGAAGCGATGTCATCTAGTCTCGCCGCAGTACGGCAAAGCGTTGACGGACTGTCCAGTGGCCTTGCACAAATAAAGCGCGACATTACCAATCTGCAGACGACCGACCAGGCTCTCTTTTACAAGATTTCAAAGTTTCCGCCGCGCCCGGCCGCTGTGCCGCCCGCCAGGTCCACGCCGCGGCCACCCCAGGCACCGACCTCGGCGCGTTGATGGCGAATTGATCGGCCACTCAGCGTCAATCAAGGGGCGGCCATCGGGTTGCCCCCTGTTTTCCGGACGCTTCGAAATCGTCGGCAACCTCTCCCCACCGAAGCGCTTGGCAAAAGCATCCGCGTCCTTCGACTCGGAGAGAAACAGAACACCACGCAGCGCGGCCGGTCATGGCCATCAGTCGGGTACTGCCAGCGGCAGGCGGCTCGAAATAATCAGCCGCGAGTGAGACGCAGCTCACATTCTGCCAATGGAGAGTGGGCCATAGTGCAGGTGAAGGGCGAGCTGCGAGAACGGAGGATGCGCAGGTGGAGGATCGCGCTCATCTGCGACCCGGTCGCAACTGCGGCCGCTTCATCTCGGCGGTAGACGCACGACGGCGTGGGGCGGCAGCAATCGCCCCCGGACATCTCACAGTCGATCGACGCAAAATTTCTGTGTTAGTGTTCGGCCTGCGTTTGCAAATGAAATCCGCATTTTGCGTCACATCACGGCGGTTCGCCGATGGGAGCGATCGATGGCTTAGGAAATTTAGTTGGCCGCGCTCACTGGGACGTTGAGAAAGATGCCGCGTTTTCCGACGATGGCTGCTCGAGAGCATACCGATGAACACGCACTATAATTTACTTGGTATCCCTCCGGATGCCGATAACGAAACCCTCAAAAAGGCGTTCCGTGAAGCCATCAAGGCGACCCATCCCGACATCCACGCCAACGACCCAGATGCTCGGTCGCGATTCAGGCAGATCGTCGCCGCATATACGCTCCTCCGTGATGCGAAGCAGCGGGCGACCTACGATTGGCTGCTGCAGCAGCGAGTTCGGCTCAAGCCCTGTTTCGCGCAGGAGGATCAGAATGCCTCACATGAATCAGCGACTATACTTGCCACAATCATAGAGGCCGTTAGTGCGACAGTTGCCGTCATCGGTGCTGTCATTGCGAGCAGAAGTGCGGGTGCGGCGATCAAAAGCGCCTTTGCGGCGATGATCAACGCGCAAAGAAAGTATGGCGGGACGCTGCTTCCACCCGTCACCAACATAGCAAACCAACAGATAGACTGGGCGAAGAACTTTACCGAAGCGATTGGCACACCGTTCGCGACCGTTCTGACAATCCTTTTCTCCATCGCCCTCGGGCTTGGTCTTAATCTACTCTTATCCCGGGGTGCGCCCCCGAGCGCACTGGTCCTGGCGTCTAAGCCTGCGGTGCAAGCGAGCACGGCATCCCTCTCGGCGCCACTTTCCCCGACCGCCACTGCTGCGGTGCCGGCGAGCACGGCGCCCACCTCGGCGCCACCTTCCCCAACCGCCGCTGCTGCGGTGCCGGCAAGCACGGCGCCCATCTCGGCGCCACCTTCCCCGACGGCCGTTGCTGCGTCCGATCGCAGTGAAGCCGCGGCTCTGCTTGCACGCGGGCGGGCCTCTCTCTCCGATGGCGATGTCGCGTTGGCGCGGGTATTTCTACGGAGGGCGGCCGAACGCCATGATCCGCAGGCCGCACTTGCTCTCGGCGGGACTTACGATCCGATGGAGCTGAAACGTATTGGCATCCCCAATTTCCAGTCTCAGGCCGACCCGGCCAAGGCGCAGGAGTGGTATCACCGGGCAGCCGAGTTGGGCTCTGCCGCCGCGGCTTCACGGGGTGTGATTCCCAAATGATGTAGAGGATTATCAGGCGGCACAATCGGCCTCGATCTTTACGCCGTACATGGAGATTTTGCGCCAGAATGCGTTCCGGTTGTTGGTTAGGGCGGCAGCCCTGAGTTGAAGAACGATGTGAGCGCCGCGAGGCGTCCAGCGCATGCCCGCGCCGCCAAGACGTTGTTTTACCAGTGTTTTGCAGGCAGCCTCCGTCACGCCGGAGCCTATGGGTAAATTGTCGTTCAAAGCTGACGGGTAAGTCATCATGTGGCCGTTGTTTTCGAAATAAGTCAGGGCCTTCTGAACGACCTTTCTGTCGGTTGTCCGAAGCTTTTTCCGTTCCAGATAATCCTTGAGCTCAATAATGATCGCGTCTGCTGCCTT
>JASHYD010000167.1 GCA_030043175.1 Xanthobacteraceae bacterium
GAAGGCGGCACGCAGCTCACTGTCCAATTTGCCGCTGAGTTGCTGCCAGCTCAGCTCGGCGAACGAGGTGACGGCAAACGGCGTCGACACGCTGTGCACGAGCACGTCGATCCCACCCCACAGATGATCTATCTCATCGACCATGGCAGTGACGTCTTTAGGTACGGTGACGTCGGCTTTAATCGCTACCGCTTCTCTACCGGCCGCGGCGATGGTTGCGACCACTTCCTCGGCCTCGGATGCACTGGAGCGATAGTTGACCACTACCCGGTACCCGCGTTTGGCCAGAACCAACGCGGTAGCCGCACCGATGCCTAGACTGGCTCCAGTGATCACCGCGACTCGCGCCATGAGGTCACCTCCGCTGAAGGCTGGCCCCTATCCTGACCCTCAGGGCACACTGGCTGCTGGAATGAGCCGCGCGATGAGAGACATCCAACTTCCCCACGAAAACCCTGCTTGACGCATATTCGTTCCGAAGCCGGAGTTGCGGTTCCGAATTGGGGGGCGTGGGCGGCCGTCGCTTGAAGGGATTGCCGAGTTTGTTACGTTCCACGCCTCCAGCCTCGATCCACGGAGTGAGTATGTGATGGACCCCGGCATGATCCCGACCGCTCGAAGTTTCATCATTAAATGTCGGTACTGGGTCGCCTTCGGTAATGAGGACGCTCAGCCGTCATAGTCTGCCTTCGGGACCAGAAGGACCGGCGATGAGGTTTACCGCACCAAAGACGACCCTGCGGCTCCCTGCGGCTGCTTTTGGCTGTCTGGGCACGGTGACGGGGGAATCGGCAAGAGCGCGGACGCCCCGGCAGAGCGTATTGTCGCAGGAACTGCAACGTAGACTCAGTATTAGCTCGGAAAAGAGGTTCCGTCAGGCCGAGAGGCAAATACCTGGAAGTGGCCGACGTGTAACTGGCTTTAGCTGAAAACTTCTTAGGGAATCTGAGCATGGCGACAACCGATCCCCTTCGCTTCACCAAGATCCCTCTTACCTACGGTTCTGGTGCGATGCCTGCCCTTGGGTTTGGCTCACTAATCCCCGATCCCCTCGCAACCAAAAAGGCAATTAAGACCGCATTGGAAGTGGGATTTCGTCACCTCGATTGTGCGGAACGCTACCGCAATGAAGAAGCGGTCGGTGAGGCGATGCAGGAAGCGTTCAAGGCGGGGGCGGTTCGGCGGGAGGACCTCTTCGTTACTACGAAGCTGTGGAACAACAATCATCGTCCTGAGCGGGTCAAGCCTGCCTTCGAGGCGAGTCGCCGACGACTGCAGCTCGACTACGTCGATTGCTATCTCATCCATACTCCCTTCGCCTTTCAACCCGGCGACGAGCAGGACCCGAAGGACGAGCGCGGTCGAGCGATCTATGATTCCGGGGTTACGTTAGTGGAGACATGGCGGGCGCTGGAGCGCCTCGTGGACGACGGCCAGTGCAAGTCAATCGGATTATCGGACATCGGTTTGGAGAGGCTGGAGGAGATCGTTGCGGCTGCGCGGATCAAGCCTGCCGTGGTGGAGGTCGAATCCCATCCGTATCATCCCCAATGGGAGCTCCTCAACCTTTGTCGGCAGCACGGGATTGTGTTGCTCGCATTTGCAGCGTTGGGGCATGGGTTGGAGCCCAACTTGCTGGAAAACCCCGTGATCACCACGATCGCGCAGCGCGCTCACAAAACCCCTGCTCAAGTTGCACTTGCCTGGGCCATACAGCGCCGCACAGCTGTCCTGACCACATCGACCAAACCCCGCCAAATCCAGGAGAGCTTTGAGGTCTCGACCCTTCCCGAGGAAGCCATGGAGCAGATTCGGGATGGAATCACGACGCGGGTCCGCTTTAATCCCGTGACGGAGACTGGCATGCCTGGGTTTCCCGAATTTTCCCGTATGCGCCCGAGTGAAGCTAACGCTAGATAACGCGTCCAACCACTCGCTCCTTCTGGAGAGTGGCACTCGCACCGGGAGATCGGCCGGCTGGTTTTTGCCCTGGACAAGAAGAACGACGACATTGCGAGTCTTGTTCTCGCGTTCTTGGCCGAACATTCCTCCACGTGCCGCGTTGCAACGTTGGCGCGGCTGTGACCACAAGCCGAAAGCGACTCTTACCGGCCGCCGAAGGAGCCGGCTATAATGGCATTGGGCGAGCCGATCAAATAGGAGCCCTGTATGAACCAAGTACAAGTCGAGCAGAAAACCTATCAGATGCCGCCACAGGATGGGTTTACCGTCGCCCACTTTCTCACCGTCGTCGACGTCGAGCGATCTCTTCGATTTTACGAAACGGTCTTCGGAGGTCGCATTCTGAGCAGAGGCGACAGCAGCGGCGCGCCGGGGTACATCCAAATCGCGAACACTTGGCTCCTTGTTAACCCCGGGGGCGGTCCGACACCCGACAAACCATCGGTAACGCTCAGCGTCCCCGCCAATCCCGATTCAGTCAGCAGCTTTATGAATATCCGCGTTGCAGATATTCAAGCGTGTTATAAACTTTGGCGAAGTCGAGGAGCCGAGTTCATCACGGAGCCGAAGCCCAAGTACGGCGAGACGCGCTGCTACATTCGCGATCCTGATGGCTATATTATCGAAGTTGGGCAAAGCAACCCGGGCGTTGCTTACGGCTAAGCAGCAGGACGCGTGAAACCATCTGTAGTGACCGCGTACACTCTCAGTGAGCTGACCCTATGAAGTCCGAGAGGGATAGCATCAACCCGCAGCCAAGCTACGCGGAACGGGTTGCGCGGAATGCTTGGCTGTGGGCGGGTGGTGGCTGCATCTTCGCAGA
>JASHYD010000168.1 GCA_030043175.1 Xanthobacteraceae bacterium
GCGACCACTGGCAAGCTCTGGCTAGAACGGGGCGGCGTTTTCGTGCTCGCTAACATCCGTGGCGGCGGCGAGTTCGGCCCGGCTTGGCACGAGGCGGGGCTCGCGACCAGGCGGCAGATCATCTACGACGACTTTGCCGCTGTGGCGCGCGACCTGATCGGTCGCAAGATCACTTCGCCGCGCCGGCTTGGCATCGAAGGCGGCTCCAATGGCGGGCTTCTCATGGGAGTCGAGTTTACCCAGCATCCCGAGCTCTGGAACGCTGCGGTCATCTCCATCCCGCTCCTCGACATGATCCGCATCTCGAAGATCGCCGCCGGCGCGTCCTGGCAAGGCGAATATGGCGACGTGAACAGCGATCCGGCCGTCATGGCGTTCTGGTTGAAGACCTCTCCCTATCAGAACCTCAAGGCCGGCGTGGCTTATCCGGAGCCGTTTATCTTCACGACCACCAAGGATGACCGGGTCGGCCCCCAGCACGCTCGCAAGTTCGCTGCGCGCCTTGAAGAGATGAAGCTGCCGTTCTTTTATTACGAGAATACCGAGGGCGGTCACGGGGCGGGCGCCGATCTCAAGCAGACGGCGCATACCACGGCTTTGACCATGACGTACCTGCAGCGAAAGCTCATGGATTGACCGCGCACACGCGATGAGGCGACGTTCGGGTTTCGCCCTGTGTGGGGTCGATCGGTAAGGAGAAGTGCATGCAGTTTGGGGATTTGCGCGGTTGGATCGCGCATCTGCGGCGGGAGGGCGAGCTTCATGAGGTCAGCGCCGAGGTGAACTGGGATCGCGAACTCGGCACCATCACGCGGCGCGTCTTCGGCAACGGTAACGGACCGGCTTTGCTGTTCAGCAACATCAAGGACTACCAGCACAACGCGCGCTGCTCCCAGCTGTTCACTGGCGGCCTGTCGAACTATTCGCGCGTCGCCCTGATGTTCGGCCTGCCCAGAAACGCCTCGATCACCGACCTCGTAAAGGCTGCCCGCAAGGCTTACTCGGGTCGCGTCCCGCCGGTTCGTGTCGCCACCGGCCCCGTCAAGGAGAACATCATTACCGGCGACGACATCAATCTGTTCGACTTCCCGGTGCCGCGATGGCATCGCCGCGACGGCGGGCGCTACATCAACACGATGCAGGGCACGGTGACGCGCGATCCGACCTCGGGCCGCATGAACGTCGGCATCTATCGCGGCATGATCGGCCAAAAGAACACGATTCCGGTGCTGCTGTGGCGGCCGCAGAACTGGGGCCAGGACTTTGCCAAGTACACCGGTAAGGGCGAGGATATGCCCGTCGCCTTCATCTACGGCTGGGAGCCATGCCTGCCGTTCTGCGCCTCCTCGCCGGTGCCGCCGGATGTCTCCGAGTACGACGTCATGGGGGCGCTGCGCGGGGCCCCGGTCGAGCTCGTCGACTGCACGACGGTTCCGCTCCAGGTGCCGGCCTCGGCCGAAATCGTCATCGAGGGATGGATTTCGCCCGATCCGGCGACCTTCGAAATGGAGGGACCGTTCGGCGAGTACACCGGCTACTTCGGCGGCGATCGAAGCCTCAAGCACAAGGTGCGGGTGACCGCCATCACCCATCGCGACAAGCCGATCCTGCGCGGCACGCTCGAGGGCACGCTGCCGAAGATGCTTAACGAGAACAGCATCATGAGCTCGGTGCAGCGCGCCGCGCTGGCCTGGAACATTCTCGAACGCTCCGGCGTGCCGGGCGTGACCGACGTGCACTGCCCGCCGGCCAACAACGGCACCACCCTGATGATCCAGTTGAAGCAGACCTACCGCGGCCAGGCCAAGCAGGCGGCCGCTGCGATTTGGGGATCGAACGCCGCGCACCTGCGCTACAAGCACATCTGGGTCGTCAATGACGACATCGACATCCACGACTACGGTGCAGTGGACTGGGCCTTCGCGTACCGGGTTAACGCCGCGGAAGACGACATCGTTTTCTTTCCCGGTACCTTCGGCTCGGCGCTCGATCCCTCGACGCGCCTGAAATTCCGCGACACCAATATCTACGGCACCGGCAAATGGTCGCGCGTATTGATCGACGCCACCATCAACCTCGATTTCGAGCCAGAAGCAAACTATGACGGCGACCGCTACCCGCCCATGGTCAGGCCCGATGAGCGCGACTGGGAAAAGGTCGATCGGCGGTGGCGCGAATACGGCTTCAAGCGCGATTGACGGCTATGTTGAAACGTGCCCCCACCCCCTATGACGACCGCATCTACGGGCCGGATTGGCGGGCATGGATCGATCCTGAGGTGCCGGACGAAATCGCGCCGACTTCCCTGCTGCTCGATCGCCACCTCGGCACGCCGCTCGAGCACAAGGCCGCGCTCATTGTCGACGGCGAGGCGATCAGCTACGGCGAGCTGGCACGGCGCGTCGCCGCAGTGTCGGCTGGGCTCGCGGCGCGTGGTGTCGTGCCCGAAGACCGCATCCTGTTGTTCGGCACCGACAGCCTCGACTATGTGTCGATGTGGCTCGGCGCCGTGCGCGCGGGCGCTGTCCCGGCAGTGGTGTCCGACCTCTATCGGGCGCGCGAGCTCCTCTACTTTCTCCGCGATACCGCCGCGCGCCTCTGCTTCATCGATGCGGAGCAGTTGGGCAAGGTCGCGGAGATTGCCGACGCGTTGCCATCCTCGCTGCACACCATCATCGTCAGTGGCGAACGCCTCCCACCTGACCCTGCCGCGGGAGCGCGGGCGTCTCGCCCGCTCTATTGGCACGAGCGAGAAGATGCAGGCGGGACGCCCACCCTCCCGGAGGAGGGCAGAGCGACGGCCAAGTTCGGGGGCCGCAAGCTGGTGCCGTTCGCCGCCGTTCGTGACGGACATCCGTCAATCACCCCGCCCTGCCTCCGCCACCGCAACGATGTCACATACACGTTCTTTTCTGGTGGCACCACCGGCACCGCCAAAGGCATCACCCACCTCGCCCATGACTTTTTGCTTGTTCCCGAGCGCCATGGCCGATTCTGGCAATACCGCAACACCGACGTCGTGTTTGCGACCTCGAAAAAATACTTCACGCACGGACTGTGGCCGGGGCTTCTGATCCCGCTCTATTGGGGCGCGACCGCTGTGTTGATGCGCCCTGCGCCGCTTCCCGAGCTGGTGCTGCGCACGATGGCGGCTGCCAACGTGACCAAGCTCATCACCGTGCCGACAGTGCTAAAGAATATTCTCGAGCACCTCCGGCAATCTGGCACCAGGCCGAATTTTCCGGCGCTCGATTTTGTCGCCAGCGCCTCGGAGAAAATTCCGCCGGAAATCTTTTCTCGCTTCCACGAACAGTTTGGCGTCGAGCTGTTCGACTCGATCGGCAGCTCGGAGATCACCTACGAATGGATCGCTAACCGCCAGAAGGAATTCAAGCGCGGCAGCCTCGGCAAGCCGGTGTTCGGCTATGAGGTCCGCCTTATGTCGCCCGACCATGACGACGTGACAGAGCCCAACCTGCCCGGCGAAGCCTGGATCAAAAGCAGGACTGCGTGCTTCTTCTATTGGCGCAAATACGACAAATCGCGTGAGACCTTCATCGGCGAATGGACACGAACCGGCGACAATCTCTATTTCGACGAGGACGGCTTCTTCTGGTTCTCGGGCCGCAACGACGACATGTTCAAGGTCAAGGGCCTGTGGGTCACGCCGATCGAGATCGAGGCGGCGCTCACCGGCCACCCCGCCGTGCACGAGGCTGCGGTGGTGTCGTTCACGGATCCGGACGGATTCACAAAGCCCAAGGCCTTTTTGGTGCTGCGACAAGGCCACGTGCAAAGCGATGCGCTGACAATCGAGCTGTGCGCCGCAGTACGTCCGCTCGGCGGCTACAAGGTACCGGAGCGATATGAATTCATCGAGGAATTGCCACGCACCACGCTGATGAAGATCGACCGGCGGGCCTTGCGCCAGCGGGGATGACGGCCTCGACGGTGCGCCCGTCACTCGCAGGAAATCTTGTCGATAGCCACTGCGACGTCGACAGAACTCGGGATCATCGCGTCCAGTTCGTGGGTACGGTGAGGGGGTTTGGTGGAATGGCGGGCCACGGCTCTCCCGCCGTGGAAAACTGCGCTTCTCAAACGGCTGGCATTGCCGACATCGAGCGCCGCATAGAGCAAGCGGGTCCCCGTCCTCATCGAGCTGTCATCGCGTCGCGTGCATGCCTGCAACGCGAAAACTTGGGCGATCAAGTTGCAAGTTCGGCAAAATGATCCGATATCAGCGGCGCGCCGGACCGCACCGGCAAGAAAAGGAGATGGCGATGCGCAAACGGAAGGGACCGTTACATGATTGAGGTGCACTACTGGACCACCCCCAACGGTCACAAGGTGACAATTTTTCTCGAAGAGGCCGGATTGCCGTACAAGATTTTCCCGGTGAACATCGGCAAGGGAGAACAGTTCCAGCGTGCGTTCCTGGAGGTATCTCCCAATAACCGCATCCCCGCCATCGTGGATCACGATCCGCCGGGCGGTGGCTCGGCGATCTCGGTGTTCGAATCCGGCGCCATCCTGCTCTATCTCGCGGAGAAGACCGGGCAGTTCATGGCGAAAGATCTTCGCGGCCGGGTTCAAACGCTTGAATGGCTGTTCTGGCAGATGGGCAATCTCGGCCCGATGTCCGGGCAGAACAATCACTTCAGCCATTATGCGGTCGACAAGCTGCCCTACGCGATCGACCGCTATCGCAACGAAGTGAATCGGCTTTACGGCGTGCTCGAGCGCCGCCTCGCGGACCGGCCTTATCTCGCCGGCGACTATTCCATTGCCGATATGGCGAGCTATCCATGGGTGGTGCCCCACGAGCGTCAGGGCCAAAAAATTACCGATTTCCCCAATGTGAAGCGCTGGCTCGACGCCATCGCGGCGCGGCCTGCGGTGCTGCGCGCCTATGCGCTCGTCAACGACATCAACCCGAATCAGGGCGGCATCCGCAGCGCGGAGGAGCGCGCGATCCTGTTCGGCCAGACTGCGGATTCGGTACGGGCGGCGGTTCGCTGATCGGTCTGGGAGGGGGGCGTCGCGCCCGCCTCCCGATCCCCGCTCGATCGGATGCGAGATCGCGGTTTTGCAGGTCCGCTACGCGATCCCGAAGGCCCGATGGGGCGAGGCGGGCTGCCGCAGGAGCAAGACCACGACGATCGCAAGGTTGATGAGGTTGGCGCCAATGGCGGCCACGAAGGCCGGCGCATAATATCCGAACCAGTCGTACAGAAAGCCGCCCATCCAGGCGCCGGCCGCCATGCCGGATCCGCTGAACATCAGCAGCGTGGGTATCCGCCAACTTGCGTCGCGACCCGGAAAGAGCGCCCGCAACGCGAGCACATAAGCCGGCACCAGACCGCTAAAGCCAAGCCCGAAGAACACCGCGACCGTAAACAGCCCGATCTCGTCCTCGGTCACAGTGAAAGCCGTGAGCGCCGCCAACTGGCAGGCCGAACACACAGCGAGCGTCATCAGTCCGCCAGCCCGATCCGAGAAGGCGCCCCAAAGCTGGCGACTTAGAAAACCGGTACCGAGAATGACCGACAGCATGGCGGCGCCATGGGACGGTGCAATGCCGAGGTCAGAGCAGAATGCCACCAGGTGTCCTTGTGGCAGGGCCATCGGCATGCAGCACAGAAACGAAGCCGCGCACAGCAGGCCGTAGACGAGCCCCGGCGGCCAGCCGAGACCGTTGCCGGGCTTTGGGTCGGCCAACTCACCGCTGCGCCGGCGCGGAGTCTTGGGCGGGGCGGGGAGAAAAATTGCCGCGAGCGGGATGATCGCCGCCATCTCCAACAGTCCGTAAGTCCGCATGGTCTGCCGCCAGCCTACCGCGGCAACGACGCGCTCGAAGATCGGCGGCCACATGGCGCCCGCGATATAAGCGCCGCTGGAGATCAGCGCCAACGCCGATCCGCGGCGACGGTCGAACCACTTGCTCACGTAGACGTAGAGGGGCGCATTGATTCCGCCATTGCCGATGAGACCAATGAAGAGACCGTGGCCGATCAAGAGATTCCATGGCCCTCCAACCGAAGAGATCATCAGTCCGACACACACCATCGCGGCACCGAACATTACGGTCCAACGCACGCCGATACGCTCTGCGATGCGTCCCATCATGATGCCGCCGACGCCGACGCCCACCCAGCCGAGAGCGCCTGCCAATGCGGGCGTCTCGCGCGCGCCGCCGAACTCGGCCGCAATGGCTTTAAGCGCAACCGCCGCGACCCATGGCGCACCGAATGAGAATGCCAGCGTGAGAAGCGCCACCGTGGCAACGACCCAGGATGCTCGCGTTTCAATGGTCGCGGCGGGAATGGATGAGTGCATCACGCGGCTCCGGCCGATATCGGACGGCGTAGATGGGCGCGGCGCCGACACGGGGCAAGAACTATACGGCCGGCGCGCACCCAGTCAAAAAATGCGCTCCGTGTGCGCCTCAGTTTTGAACTTCAGGCTTCGTCCAACAGTCGTCCGATTTGCCTCATACACCAGGGGCGAGCGATCGGCGTGCAAATCGTTGTGTTGGCGGCGGACGTTGCGTTAAGCTTTTGCGCGATTGCGAACAAGAGGTAACCCAAACCTGCGCCTGAAGGCGGGGCTTTTGCCCTCCTAGGCGTTGAGTGACCGGGTTATCGCCCAACCGGGACTGGCTACGTTGAGTACAGGTTTAAGGCCGAGGTCTGAGTGTTTCCTTAAAATTCGGAGCTCTCGAAGGCAAAGCAGTAGACAAGCCCGGGGATGGTACGAAACGGGTTTCGCTGAAACGCCGCTACTCAACTTTCCCGAGGGAGATGCACCACGTCGCAAGATGTGCGTGCGCGTCACCAGGCCCCTTACGGGGCACCCAGGGAGTGGCTCTTAACAAGCCAGTCCCGCTTTCCCCGCCACAGCGGGGGTATCCGGCGAGCTTTTCGATGACGATCGGTCAATTCAATGCGGCATTCGGCGTGCGGACGCATGTCTGCCGTGCAGTCATTTTCGCGATCAGCGTGCTGGTCGTGAGTACGCTCGCCCGCGGCATAGCCGCCGCGCAGACCTACCCGGTGCGCCCGATCACCATCATTGTGCCATTCGCAGCCGGCGGACCGACGGACGTGTTGGCGCGCCTGCTCGGCGAGCGCATCCGTGCCGATCTCGGCCAGCCGGTGCTGATCGAGAACGTCACCGGCGCCGGCGGATCGATCGGTGTCGGCCGTGTCGCGGCTGCAGCGCCTGACGGCTACACGGTCAGTGCTGGTCACTTCGGCACCCACGTCGCCAACGGCGCAATCTATCCGCTGAAATACGATCTTCAGCACGACCTCGATCCGGTGGCACGACTTCCCAGCAATCCGATGCTGGTGGTGACGCGCAGAGATTTTCCGGCCGCCGATCTCAAAGAGCTCGTCGCTTGGCTCAAGGCCCATCCCGGCAAGGTCACGGCCGGCACCGCGGGCGCGGGCTCCGGCGCGCATATCGCGGGTGCATTTCTGGCCAGTCTGGTCGGTGCCCCGCTGCAGTTCGTACCTTATCGCGGCACTGCTCCGGCGATGCAGGACCTTGTAGCTGGACAGATCGACATCATCGTCGATCAGGCCGCAAATGCCCTGCCCCAGCTGCGTCAGGGAAGTATCAGGGCGCTGGCCGTGACGGCCGCGGCGCGGCTCGCCGCTGCGCCCCAGATCCCGACCGCCGCAGAGGCTGGCCTGCCGGGATTGCAGATGGAGCTGTGGAACGGCATGTGGGTGCCGCACGCAACGCCCCGCCAGATTATCGACCGGCTCAACGGCGCCGTCGTAAACGCATTGGCCGATCCGTCCGTACGCGAGAAGCTCGCGACCCTGGGACTTGAGGGCCCACCGGCCGACCAGCGCAGCCCGCAGGCGCTGCGAGCCTTTCAGGACAAAGAAATCGAAAAATGGTGGCCGATCATCAAGGCTGCGCACATCACGGCGGAATAAGGATGACCGAGCCACTCCTGTCGCAATTCCGTTTCATCGGCAGCCCGCTCCCTCGCAAGGAAGACGCCCGTCTCATCACTGGCGCCGGCCAGTTCAGCGACGATTTCTGCGCGCCGGGTCAATGCTGGCTGGCAGTGGTGCGTTCGCCACATCCGCATGCGCGCATCCGCGGCGTCGATTTTTCGAAGGCGCGCACCATGCCGGGCGTGCTCGGGACTTACAGCGGCGCTGATTGCCTCGCCGACAAGCTAAAACCTGTTCCGCACGATCCATTGCCGAAGACCAAATACGATATGAAACTCCACGGCTCCGGCGGCGGGTCAGTGTTCACAGGTCCGCACATGCTGCTGCCGGCCGACAAGGCGCGCCACGTGGGCGAGGCCGTTGCAGCAGTGGTCGCGGAAACGCAGCCGCAGGCGATCGACGCTGCCGAAGCGGTGATGGTGGACTACGAGGAGTTGCCATTCGTGCTTCATTCGGAAGACGCGATGAAGGAGGGCGCGCCGCTCGCATGGGACGAGGCGCCGCAAAATATTCTGGTTGATACCTGGTTCGGCGACAAAGCCGCGACCGATGCGGCCTTCGCGGCGGCCGACCATGTGATGGCGATGGAATTTCACGTCGATCGCGTCACCGGCGTTCCGCTCGAACCGCGTGCTGCGCTCGCCGAGTTTGACCCAGCATCCGGACGCCACACGCTACATGCCGGCAGCGGCGGCGCCGTGCGCCAGCGCGACGAGCTTGCTGCCGTGTTCGGCCTGGCACCGGACCGGCTGCGCGTGCTTTCATGCGACGTCGGCGGCAATTTCGGCACCCGCAATCGCGTCTTCGTGGAATTCGGTCTTGTGCTGTGGGCCGCCGGCAAGCTGCTCCGCCCGGTGAAATACGCAGCGACACGCTCGGAATGCTTTCTCAGCGATTATCAGGGCCGCGACCTCGTCACAAAAGTTGAGCTCGCACTGCGCCGGGACGGAAAATTCTTGGGGCTCCGCGCCACCAATATCAGCAATGTCGGCGCCCGCTGTGTCTCGCTGTCGCCGCTCTCCAAAGGCGCCGGGCTGATCACCGGGTCCTACGATATTCCCGCTGCAAGCCTGCGTGCCGTCGCGGTCTTCACCAACACCATGCCGACCCAGGCCTATCGCAGTTCAGGCCGGCCGGAGGTCACTTTCGCGATCGAGCGGCTGATCGATACGGCCGCGAGCGAGCTCGGGTTCGACCGTGTCGCCCTGCGCCACAAGAACCTGGTGCGGCCGAGCCAAATGCCGTACCGCAACGCGGTCGGCATGGTCTACGACAGCGGCCGCTATGAAGAGAACATGAACGCCGCGATGCAAATTGCCGATTGGACCGGCTTTCCGGGGCGGCGACGGGATGCCAAGCGGCGCGGCAAGCTGGCCGGGCTCGGTCTTGCCAACTATGTGGAATCCTCGATCGGCGCCCCCAGGGAACAAACACAAATCAAGGTATGCAGCGACCGCCGCGTCGAGGTGGTCATTGGAACCCAGCCGAGCGGCCAGGGACACGAGACGAGCTTTGCCCAAGTCGTGTCGGACCTGCTCGGCGTGCCGCCACAGACAGTCCACATCATCCTCGGCGATACCGATGTGGTGAGGGTCGGCGGCGGCTCCCATTCGGGCCGTTCAATGCGCCACGCTGCCACGGTGTTTTCCAAAGCCGGGGCCGAGCTGGTCGAAAGGGGAAGACGCATCGCGGCCGCCATACTCGGAACGCCCGCGGACCGCATTACGTTCGCGGATGGGCGCTTCGTGTCGCGCGACACCAATCGTAACTTCGATATGTTCGAGTTGGCAGCCGAGGCAGCCCGCGCCAGCCTCGCGGCCGATCTTGCGGACGGGCTCACGGTCGTCACCGACAACGAGATGCACGAGCCGGTGTTTCCAAACGGCTGCGCGATCTGCGAGGTCGAGGTCGACCCGGACACTGGCGAAGTGGCGATTACCCGCTATGCCTCTGTCGACGATGTCGGCCGCTGCATCAATCCGCTCATTGTCGACGGCCAAACCCACGGCGCCATCGTTCAGGGTATCGGCCAGGCCATGTGGGAGCACGTCCATCTCGACCCAGTTTCCGGCCAGCCTCTGTCTGGCTCGCTAATGGATTATGGCATGCCACGTGCCGATCAGTTGCCGTCATTCACAACGCGTATTGCCGAGGTGCTCTCGCCAACCAATCCGCTTGGTATAAAGGCGGGCGGCGAGGGCGGCACCACCGCGGCGCCGGCCGCCATCATTGGCGCCATAGTCGATGCGCTGCGGGATTTCGGCGT
>JASHYD010000169.1 GCA_030043175.1 Xanthobacteraceae bacterium
CGCCGCCCATTCCGAAAAATTTCAAGATTTCGACGATTGGATCGCCGGTCGCGGTGACCGGTTTGTATTCTTGCGTGGCCACGTCGAATTTCTGCTCCGGCGCCGGCGGACCGCTGCGGTTCCACCAGCCGCCTCCGAGCGCTTGATACAGCGCTGCGGTATCGCTCAATCTGGCAGCTTCCGCGATTACCACCGCAAGCACGGCCTGCTCATAGGTCACTTGCGCGGTGAGCAGATAGAGGAAATTGGCCTGGCCGGTCTGCATCTGCTGCTGGGCGAGGTCGAGGCTGACTTTCGCTGCCTTCTCGAAGTCGCTGTTCGCTTTCAGGGCGTCGGCATCGTTTTGGATCGCGCGCAGCGAGTCGGCGACGTTCTGGAAGGCGGTGGCCACAGTGCTGCGATAGTTCCACGCCGCCTCCTGGTAGGTCGCCACGGCGGCCCGTTCGAGGTGCAACAGATTGAAGCCGTCGAACAGCGGCTGGGTTGCGCTGCCGGCCACGGTCCAGAAGATGCTCGGGCCGGTGAACAGGCTCCCGAGGTCGGTTGACGTGTAGCCGCGACCGGCCGAGAGCGTGAGGCTGGGCAGCATGTTAGCGACCGCGACGCCGATATTGGCACTCGCCGAATGTAACTGCTCCTCGGCTGATCGCACATCAGGACGCTGCCGGATGAGCTGCGCCGGCAGGCTGACCGGCAGGTCGGTCGGCATGCGCATCTCTGCCAGCCTGAAGGTCTCGCGCGGCTCCTTGCTGGGGAGGACGCCGGCTAACGCCGAAATCAGATCGCGCTGTATCGCCAGTGCCTTGCGCAGCGGCGGCAGCGTCGCCTGCACTTGGGCCAGCGCGGCTTCCTGGGCGGCGACATCGCTGCGGTTGGCGTAGCCTTGATTAAACTGGTTGTGCAGGATGTCGAGCATCTTCGCGTTGGCCGTGATAATGTCTTCGGTGGCCTCGATTTGCGCCCGCAGCGAAGCTTCCCCAATGGCGGCGAGCACAACGTTCGATGTGAGTGTCAGGTACGCCGCCTCGATCATAAAGCGCTGGGACTCAGCTGTCGCCTGCAGCGACTCAACGCTGCGCCGATTGAGGCCCCAGATGTCGATCGTATAACTGACCAGCACTTGGGCGGTATAGAGATTGAACAGGGTGGCGCCGCTAGTGGGCGTTGGCGATATGACGGCCGAGGTTTCCTGGCGCGACGGGCTGAAGTTCGCCTGCACCAGCGGGAAATACTTGCCCTGCTGCGCGTAGACATTCTCCTTTGCGGCCCGCAGTGTCGCGATGGCCGACTGCAAGGTCGGATTGGCAACGAGGGATTTATCGACCAGCTTATTGAGCGCGCGCGAGCGGAATACTCGCCACCAGTCCGCTGGAATGTCGCGGTCGGCCACAAAGTGCTGCGCCTGGCCGAACTTTACGTCAGTCGAACTGGTACGGCTCGCGAGCGGTTCCTTGGTATAGCGGCTCACGTCCGGAGCAGTTGGTTGTATGAAATCGGGGCCGACGGCACAGGCCGCCAACAGCGCCCCGGTCATCATCATCGTGATGACCGACGGAATATACACACCAAACATCTGCTTCGCCCGCCCCTATTACTCCCCTGCCCCGTTACGGTGCTGAGGTATGACCCACTTTGGCCCTGATACATGATTCGGGGGGTGCTGGAATATTGTAAACGATCACAGCTGCGCGCTCGTATTTGTCGCACTAGATTTGCAGGAAGCTGCAATCATCCTGGACCAAGGCATTTTGACGCCCACAGCTTTTAGGTTTTAGGCAGGGAGCCGCGTCCGAATGGGTTGATTGGATATTGTGAATTATCACAGCTGCGCGCCCGTACTTTTCACAGTGGAATTGGAGGGAACTTACAATCCTCCTGGTGGAGGCCTTTTCGCGGCAGCCGCTTCCAAATGGTTTGATTTGATAGTGTGAATTATCACAGCTAGGCGCCCGTACGTTTCGCACTGGAATTGGAGGGAACTTACAATCATCCTGATCGAAGCATTTTTGGCGCCTACAGCTTTTTTGCCGTAGGCAGGGGAGCCGCATCCATGGCAACTCGTAAGATCACTTTGATCGTTGCGGCAGCAGTGCTGAGCCTTGTGGCCGGCGCTTATTCGGTCGGACGCGTTGGCGACTGGCTAAAATCGCGGTTCGAGGCGAGTGCTCCTGATGCGACCGCCCAGGCGAAGGACCCGGTGAGAACCACGGCGCTTTCGTCCGGCGCCCAGAGCGTGCCCTCGTCTGACGCCCAGAGCGTCGCGCTCAACGACAAACAACTGACCTCGGTGAAGGTCGAGCCGGTCGGAGAACGGCTTTTTCCGCTCGAGCGCGCCGCAGTCGGCAGCATCGACTTCAACGAAGAGCTCACCGTCCAGGTGTTCTCGCCCTATCAGGGCAAGATCATGGATCTGTTCGCCAAGGTGGGCGACGAGGTGAAACAGGGCCAGACCCTGTTCACCATCGACAGTCCCGACCTTCTCGCCGCCGACTCGAACCTGATCGCCGCCGCTGGCTTGTTGGAACTGACCACGCGCGTTCTGGAACGCCTCAAGAAGCTCTATGAGACGCGCGCGGTTTCGCAGCATGATTTGGAGCAGGCTGTTTCCGACCAGCAGACCGCGGAAGGAAACCTGCGGGCTGCGCGCGATGCGGTGCGGATCTTCGGCAAGACCGAGAAGGAGGTCGACAAGATCGTGGCCGATCGCATGGCCGATCCGCGACTGGTCGTGCCGAGCCCGATCGCAGGCCGCGTTACCGCCCGCAACGCGGCGCCTGGCCTCCTCGTGCAGCCCGGCAACCCGCCAGCGCCGTATTCGGTTGCCGACATCTCGACCATGTGGATGCTAGCGAACGTCGCCGAGAGCGATGTTCCGCTTATCCATGTAGGTCAGGAGGTCAATGTCTCGGTCCTGGCCTACCCAGGCAAGGTGTTCGAGGGGCGGATCACCACGATGGACTCGATGGTCGATCCCAATACCCACCGGATGCTGATCCGTTCGACGATCGACGATCCCAATCACGAGCTGCGCTCCAATATGTTTGCGACCTTCACGATCCGCACCGGCGACTCGGAGCGCTCGCTTGCCGTTCCGCTCGACGGGGTGGTCCGCGAAGGCGACGGCACGATGACCGTTTGGGTTACGAGCGATAGGCGCCGCTTCACCCAGCGCACCGTCAAAATCGGCCTGCAAAGAGACGGCTATCGCCAACTCCTTGAAGGAGTGCAACGCGGCGAACTGGTAGCAACCGATGGCGCGGTGTTTCTGAGCAACATGCTCCTCGTCGGTCAAACCGGCGGCTGAGCTGCTGGTTTCGCCCTTGTCGTTAGGCGGGGCGAGCGAGCGTTCCGGTCGTTCACCACAAAGACACAGAGAAAAGCGAGGCATACCGTGCTGAAAGGCATTCTCACGTTCGGCTTGACCCGTCGCCCCATCGTGCTGTTGGGACTGTTCGTGTTCTTCGGCGCCGGCATTTTCGCGTTTACGCGGCTCAACGTTGAAGCCTATCCCAATCCGGCGCCGGTGATACTGGAAATCACCGCCCAGATGCCCGGTTTGTCGGCAGAGGAGATGGAGCGCTATTATACTATTCCGATGGAGGTCGGGCTCTATCCCACGCCCGGTGTCGCAAGCATCCGGTCGACTTCATTTTACGGTCTCAGCTTCGTCCGCGTTACCTTCAAATATGGCATCGACTTCTATTTCGCTTACACCCAGGCGGGTCTCAGCCTTCAACAGAACGTATCTCTGCCGCAAAACCAGGTTCCGCAGATTCAGCAATCAAGTCTGGTGGGAGAAATCTATCGCTACCAGGTCGTCGGGCCGCCGCATTTCGGGCTGACCAATCTGCGCACCGTGCAGGATTGGATCGTGCTTCGCCGCCTGTTTTCGGTGCCAGGCGTAGTGCAGGTGAACTCGTGGGGCGGTACCACCAAACAGTACAATGTGGACGTCGATCTTCACAAACTTGACGCCTACAGCATTACGATTCCCCAGGTCATTAGCGCCCTGAATAATGCCAATATCAATGTCGGCGGCCGCGAGATCATCGTCGGCCAACAATCGGTGAACATCCGCGGCGTCGGGTTGATCGACAGCGGCGGCGCCGACGATTTGACCAAGGGCTATCGGACCGAGGACGTCGAGAACGTCGCGCTGACCCAGGTCAACGGAGTTCCGGTGCTCCTGAAGGATGTTGCCAAGGTCGAGGTCGGCTACGTGCCGAGGCTCGGCATTGCCGGCAAGGACAACGACGACGATGTGGCGCTGTCCATCGTGGTGATGAACCGGACGCTTCATACAAACGAGGTGCTGCCAGGCATCAAAGCAGAAGTCGCAAAAATGAACAGCGACGGGACCTTACCGCCAGGCGTAAAGCTGGTGCCTTATTACGACCGCGCTTCGTTGGTCGAGGTCACCACCCACACGGTGCTGCACAATCTCATTTTTGGTTGCCTGCTGGTGTTCTTCATTCAGTGGATTTTCCTGGGCGATCTGCGCAGCGCAGTGGTGGTGGCGGCGAACATCCCGTTCGCATTGGCGTTTGCCATCATCATGCTGGTGGTGACGGGCCAGGATGCCAACTTGCTTTCGCTTGGCGCCGTCGATTTCGGCATCATCGTCGATTCCGCGGTGATCATGGTGGAAAATGTATTCCGCAATTTCCAGACGTCGCCGGAGCGGCGCCAAGTTGCCCTGCAAGAGCTTACCGAGGAACGTTGGGGCGAGGACCCGACCAGGGAAAGGCCCGGCGCGGTCAGCCGATGGACCGATCGGCTGCGCTTGATCCTGGTCAGCGGGCTGCAGGTCGATAATGCGATCTTCTTTTCCGCCGCCATCACGGTTGCGGCCTTCGTGCCTCTGTTCACGATGCAAGGCGTCGAAGGTCAGATTTTCCGTCCGATGGCGCAAACCTACGGCTATGCGCTTTGCGGGGCTTTGTTTGCCACATTCACAGTCACTCCCGCGCTTACCTCGCTATTGTTGCCGGAACACGTTCGTGAGGTTGAGACGATTCTAGTCCGCGTGTTGCGGTTCATCTACGAACCAATACTGCACTGGTCGCTCGGGCACCGTAAGACCATGGCTTTGATTGGCGTGGTGTTCCTGGGTGTGGTCGGGCTGTTCGGCGCGCGGCTTGGCAGCGAGTTCCTGCCCCATCTTGAAGAGGGTAACCTTTGGATCCGGGTGCAGTTGCCGCCCTCGACGGGACTTGATTCTGGCACACCGGCGACGCGCAAGCTGCGCGAGGTGCTGATGCGCCATCCGGAGGTCCTCACCACCGTGACCCAGCACGGTCGACCCGACAACGGCAGCGACGCTTCGCCATTCTCCAACGTGGAGATTTTCGCGCCCCTCAAGCCGTTCGACCAGTGGCCGGCAGGCTTGACCAAGGACAAGCTGATCGAGCAACTCAACAAGGAATTCGCCGACGAAGTGCCTGGAGCGACTTTCAATTTCTCCCAGTACATCCAGGACAACATCGAGGAGGCGCTGTCGGGTGTCAAAGGCGCTAACTCGGTCAAAATCATTGGCCCCAACTTGAAGGTTCAAGAGGATATCGCGACCCAAGTCGCCCACGAAATGCAAGAGACTCGCGGGATCACCGATCTCGGCATTTTTCACGTGCTTGGCCAGCCAAATCTGAACATCAAGGTCGATCGCGAGAAGACGGCCCGCTATGGCCTCAATACTGGCGACGTCAATACCGTGGTGCAGGCTGCCCTGGGCGGAACCGTAGCGACGACCTTGTTGGAGGGAGATCGCCAGTTCAACATCACGGTTCGCGTGGCTGAACCCTATCGCAATACGCTTGAGTCGGTCGGCGACATCAAAGTCGGCTTTACCAACGCGGCAGGCACCAACTCGTACATTCCGTTGCGTGAGCTCGCTACCATCACGCTAGAAACCGGCGCATCCTATATCTACCATGAAACCAGCCAACGCTACATTCCGATCAAGTTCAGCGTGCGCGGCCGCGATCTCGGCGGGGCTGTCGCCGAGGCGCAGGCACGCATCGCTAAGAACGTGAAGTTGCCAACCGGCTATCGGCTCGTGTGGGCCGGCGAATTCGAAGATCTTCAAAAAGCCCAGGAGCGACTGGAGATCATCGTTCCGATCAGCCTCGTTCTCATCCTTGTGCTGCTCTATGGCCTGTTCAATTCGCTGCGCGACAGCCTGCTGGCGCTGGCCGGCATTCCGTTCGCGGTCGCCGGCGGCATCATCGCGCTCTACGTCACCGACCTCGATTTCAGCGTCTCGGCGGCGATCGGGTTCGTGTCGCTGTTCGGGGTATCTGTCATGGACGGCATCCTGATGATCATCTACTACAATCAGGTCCATGCCTCCGGCATGACCGCTACCGACGCCATGTTCCACGCCGCTACCCAGCGGATGCGACCAATGCTGATGACCGCAATGTCGGCCTGCATCGGCCTGTTCCCGGCGGCGATCTCCACCGCCATCGGCAGTCAGGTGCAGCGGCCGCTTGCGACCGTCGTGGTCGGCGGCCTGTTGATCGGACCGATCATGCTGCTGGTCGTGGTGCCGGCGTTGCGAATGATGTTCCTGCGTGAGAGCGGTCCGCAGGCAACGCATCACGCCGGCTCCGAAGGCTTAGCGCCAGCCGAGTGATGGCCGCGCGGATGACAAGGAGACAGGCGTGACGCTGACCTTCCTCAACAGCGAGAACGTGATCGCCTTCCTCAAGAGCGAGAGGGCAGCTGATAGCCTGCGCTGGATCGCCGCGTTCATCGCCGTGGTTTTGACCTATGGTGTCGCCGCCTGGATGGTGCTGCGGCCGACGGGCTGGCAGTTCGACGTCAACGCTGCAATCGTCGAAATCAACCTTCGCGACCCGCCGCAGCCCTCCGCCACCGCACCGAGCGATCGTGCGTCGGACCCGGCCGCTCCGTCAAATCTCACGGGTGACAACGCGCAAAGTGAGCTGGCTGGGTCTGCGGACACGGCTCCGCGCGCTCCCGGCGACTCTCCAGGCCGTGGCGATGGAAGCGAGGCGACCAAGGATGCCGTGGACGCCAAGGATCGCTCTCCGGATGCGGCGAAGACCGCGGCGTTGGACATGGCTGAGAATAGTGCGATCACGCAACCGGATGCCACGTCTTCGACGCCACCGAGGACGCAAGCGCCGGCGGCCGACAGCGGCGGGGGCAGCAGGCCGACCACCGCGCCGCCTCAGGTCGTTACTCCAGGTACCAGCACCGCACGCGAGCCGATCGATACCAGCATCACGGTGAACCAGGGGAGGAGCCTGCTTCGCAGTGCCAAAGGGGGACCGCAGTCTAAGGGCCTACCGCTCCCTCAGTTGAAGCTTACGCTGCCCCTTGCGACTCTGAAGGAGCCCTTCTCGAAAAGGGCAAACCCCCTTGTCGGATTGACGTTACCGGCACCCGGATTGACGTTACCGACGCCCGGAGCGACGGCTGCCAATCAGGGCCGCGCCCAGGACCTTGCGCAGAGGCCTGCGATAGGTGGCGCTGGCGGGGTTACGCGCAATGCGATCGGCATCGCCATCGTACAGCGCACTGTCATACCGTACGCCGGCGCTCCCCTTAGCGTCCACCCGCTGCCCGGCGCGATGTCGCCCGCTATGCACGCGTCCAT
>JASHYD010000170.1 GCA_030043175.1 Xanthobacteraceae bacterium
ATATAAGGGCTAATGGGCCAAGGAGGAAGAGCAGGCAGGCGGTTGAGTGAAACTCAACCAATCGGCGGGCAAACCCGTACCTCCCGAGGACGTTGTTGCGACGACGGTGCTTGTCGGTCTTTGCACCAGTCGCGCAGGAGGCGGGACCAACAGTTTTCTCGCTCTCTGGGACATTTTATCGCGGGGGTGGCGCGCAGGCGCGCGCCCCCCTTGGCCGTGCATCGGGTGTCCCAACCCGCGAGGTCGCAAATCGTCGAGCCTTCTTCGCCAGCGCTCGCCCATCGCGATTGCGGCCCGCTCTGGTGCCGCTGAGGATTGAACCGCGAGGGCGCTGATCAAACGGTTCGATCCTGGCCTGCCATTAAGCTAATGATGCCCGCGCACGTCGGCTGGAGTTCGAAGTGCTAGCTCATCGCGTTCAAGCCGCAGCTCTTTTGGCGGTCGGCAGCTTTTGGATAATGCGGGAACGAAGGCTTTTGGCGCCGCCCGCCCTTGTGCTAGGGATGGGCTAGAGCATAAGCTGACAAAGTCACCCTCCAGGGAGGAATAAATAAATGTCGGAGAATGTCGGCGGCGGGTCGCAGCCGGAGGGCCGTGCATCTTTTGTTCGGGCGCCTCGGGACTTCTACGGTGGCCTGGTGATCGTGGCCGTCGCATTGTTCGCGTTGTGGGCGTCTCGTGATTTGCCGGGCATGCGGGGATTTGCCTTCGGGCCGGGCACCGCGCCCCGCATATTCGCCGTCGTCCTCGGCCTGCTCGGCATCGCGGTGGCGGCGACCGGCATCGGCAATAAAGGCCCCGGCATTGATCGCTTTCATCTGCGCGGGCCGCTGTTCATCAGCCTTTCTGTCGTGTTGTTCGCGTGGCTCGTGCGACCGCTCGGCCTTTGTATCGCGAGTTTCCTGAGCATTGTGGCGGCGGCCGGTGCGACGCCGGAGTCGCGTCTCGTTGAGACGCTGATCTGGGGGGTGGTGCTGACGGCGTTTTGCGTCCTGCTGTTCCCGGTCGCGCTCAACCTGCCGATGCAGTTGTGGCCAAATAGTTGGGATTTGGCGACCATTCTCAAAGGCCTCTCGTCCATTCGATAAACGCATGCCGGCTGCGGCCCGCATCAACAGCCCAAGTGACAGCCATGCTTGACCTCGTCCATAACCTTGCCCTCGGCTTTGGCGTCGCGTTGTCGCCGTGGAACGTTTTGATGTGCTTGATCGGGGCGCTGGTCGGCACTCTGATCGGCGTGTTGCCCGGCGTCGGTCCGCTCGCCACCATTGCGATGCTGCTGCCAATTACATTCGGTCTGCCGCCGGTGGGCGCGCTGATCATGCTGGCCGGCATTTATTACGGCGCCCAGTATGGCGGGTCGACGACCTCCATCCTGATCAATATTCCGGGCGAATCATCCTCGGTGATGACAGCGCTCGACGGGCACCAGATGGCGAAGCAGGGCCGCGCCGGTCCGGCACTCGCGATCGCGGCGATCGGCTCGTTTTTCGCCGGCTGCGTATCGACTGTGCTGGTGGCGGCGCTCGGTGCACCGCTGACCTCGGTGGCGCTGCTATTTGGTCCGGCAGAATACTTTTCGCTGATGGTGCTCGGCCTCTGCTTTGCGGTCGTGCTTGCCAGAGGATCGATCCTGAAGGCGCTGGGGATGGTCCTGCTCGGGCTCTTGCTGTCGATGGTCGGTTCCGACATCGAGACCGGGCAATCCCGCATGGCGTTCGACATTCCGGAATTGTCGGACGGCATCAGCTTCGTGGTCATCGCAATGGGCGTGTTCGGCTATGCCGAGATCATGCGCAATCTGGAACAGGGCGAATCGCGTGAGGTGCTCAAGACAAAGCTGACCGGCCTGATGCCGACGTGGCCCGACCTCAAGGCATCAGCGAGCGCTATCGGTCGCGGCACCCTCCTCGGCTCGATCCTCGGCATCCTTCCGGGCGGCGGCGCGGTGATTGCTTCGTTTGCAGCCTATACGTTCGAAAAGAAGATGGCGAGGGACCCGTCGCGCTTCGGTCGTGGCGCCATCGAAGGGGTTGCTTCGCCGGAAAGCGCCAACAACGCGGCTGCGCAAACCTCGTTCATTCCGCTGTTGACACTCGGCATTCCACCCAATGCCGTGATGGCGCTGATGGTGGGCGCCATGACCATCCACGGCATCGTCCCCGGACCCCAGGTGATGACCAAACAGCCCGATCTCTTCTGGGGCATGATCACCTCGATGTGGATCGGCAATTTGATGCTGGTGGTGATCAACCTGCCCCTGGTCGGGGTTTGGGTGAAGCTGCTTCAGGTACCTTACCGTTTCTTGTTCCCTGCGATCCTGATCTTCTGCTCGATCGGCGTCTATTCGATCAATAATTCCCCGTTCGACTGTGTGATGACGGCGGTGTTCGGGATTGTGGGGTATTGGTTGACGAAGCATGACTTCGAGCCGGCCCCGATGCTGCTCGGCTTCGTGCTCGGACCGCTGATGGAGGAGAACCTGCGGCGCGCTATGTTGATTGCCCGTGGCGATCCGACCACCTTCTTCACCCGTCCGATCTCCGGCAGCCTGATCCTTATTGCGGTGATACTGGTGGCCATCGCCGTGCTGCCGACGATCGCACGCAAGCGCGACGAGGTCTTCGTCGAGGAGTGATCGTATCGGTAATTGGTGATTCCTGATTGCGATACCTCAATCCGGCGGGCCCTGGCCCGCCGGATTTTTTTTGAGTCACCGGAAAATCGATGGTTAGGACTTGCGCTGAGACGGCTGGCGGAGCGTATTCTCGAGCCCACGTCGAATCGACGCCCTGAAACCATGCGCCAGTATCTCGACTTAATCGAACGCATTCTTGCCGACGGCGTGGAAAAGCACGACCGTACCGGAACCGGCACCTTGTCGGTGTTCGGCCATCAGATGCTGTTCGATCTCGCGGCCGGATTCCCGCTGCTCACCACCAAGAAGCTGCACCTGAAATCGATCATCCACGAGCTCCTGTGGTTTCTGTCGGGCGACACCAATATCAAATACCTGAACGATCACGGCGTGACGATTTGGGACGAATGGGCTGACGAGCACGGTGATCTCGGCCCGGTATATGGCCGTCAGTGGCGTTCCTGGCCGGCACAGGAGGGCGGCGCCATCGACCAGATCGCCGGCGTGATTGACGCGATCCGCCACAATCCACAATCGCGCCGCCTCATCGTGACGGCTTGGAATCCCGCCGACGTAGACAAAATGGCGCTACCGCCCTGCCACTGCCTGTTTCAGCTCTACGTGGCGAACGGCAGGCTGTCGTGCCAGCTCTATCAGCGCTCCGCCGACGTATTTCTCGGCGTCCCCTTCAACATCGCGTCCTACGCGCTGCTGACCATGATGGTGGCGCAGGTCACCGGTCTCGCTGCCGGGGATTTCGTTCATACGTTCGGCGACGCACATTTGTATCTCAACCATCTCGACCAGGCCCGGCTCCAGCTTACGCGGGCGCCGCGGCGACTGCCGCAGATGACGATCAACCCGGGCGTAACGGATATATTCGCGTTCCGCTTCGAGGACTTTGCCCTTGAGGGTTACGACCCGTACCCGCACATCAAGGCGGAGGTCGCGGTGTAATGGGGGCGGCGGTGTGGCGCACGCGTCTTGCCGTGGTTCTCGTCGCCGCTATCGCCGAAAATGGCGTGATCGGACGCGCCGGCGGGCTACCGTGGCGTCTCAAGACGGATCTCAAGCGATTTCGCACGCTCACCGTCGGCCATCCGGTGGTGATGGGGCGCAAGACCTACCTTTCTTTCGGAAAGCCGCTGAAGAACCGTACCAACATCGTGGTGACGCGTGATCCGCAATTCGCTGCCGCCGGCATCATCGCAGCGCCCAGCCTTGAGGTCGCAATGGAGGTAGCTGAGGGTGACGCGCTGCGACGGGGCGCCGCGGCCATTGTGGTTGGTGGCGGGGCCGACATATATTCCGAGACAATCGACAAGGCCGCGCGCCTCGAAATCACCCGTGTGCACGTCCGGTCGGAAGGAGACACGATGTTTCCGGCGATCGACCCGGCGCAGTGGCACGAGGTTGCCCGGCAGGAATACGCGGCTGGGCCAGACGACGAAGCGCCCTTCACCACATTGACCTACGAAAGGCGTCGAGAGTAACGGTCAGAGAGTTCGCGCGGCCGGTCGCTTCGGGCGAAACGCGCAGTTACTTAACCTAGCAGTTACTTAACGTAACAGCGTTAACGCTAACCTGCTTTGGGCAGCTTGGCGGGCGCGGCAGGTGAATAAATGCGCGGCCTGTGCGCGTTGAAAGGATGGCCGGCGTTCCCTATAACCCGGATCCGGATATGAAAATTCCCGGTCGAGAAAATTCCCGATCGACCGGAGCATTTCTTGGTCCGGCCAATGTGGAGGTCGATTGATGCCGTGGAGTAATCAGGGCGGTGGCCCTTGGGGGTCGGGCCCGAAAGGGCCATGGGGATCGGGTTCCCCACCGCCGGGTTCATCGCCCCCCGACCTGGAAGACCTGCTGCGGCGCGGGCAGGATAAATTGCGCAATGTGCTGCCGGGGGGCGGTCTTGGCGGCACCGGGGTTGTTGTGATCACGTTGATTGCCGTCTGCTTCTGGCTCGCTTCCGGAATTTTCCAGGTCGCACCCGACGAACTCGGCCTGGTCATGCGATTTGGCAAATTTGACCGCAAGGTTGATCCCGGGCTCAGTTACCACTGGCCCTACCCGATCGAATCGGTGGAGATCCCCAAGGTTACCCGGGTTACCCCGATCCAGATCGGCGTGCGGTTCGTCGAGGACTCTCGCCGCGGCACCCAGACGCGCGATGTGCCGGAAGAGAGCTTGATGCTTACCGGCGACGAGAACATTGTCGATGTCGACTTCACGGTATTTTGGGTGGTTGCGACAGGCGCGACGGGTGCGTCCGACTTTCGCTTCAACATGCAGAACCCGGAAGGCACCGTGAAGGCGGTGGCAGAAAGCGCGATGCGGGAGGTGATCGGCCGCTCCGAACTGGAGCCGATTCTTACCGGCGGGCGCCAACGAATCGAAAGCGAGGTACACGACCTCGTGCAAAAAACGCTGGACCAATATAAGGCCGGCGTGATGGTCACCCAG
>JASHYD010000171.1 GCA_030043175.1 Xanthobacteraceae bacterium
AACCCCCACGCGACACCTCACCGCCACGGTTGCATCATCGCGCGGATGTCCGCTTCCGGTCAAGACGGCACGGCGTTTCTCCCTTCTTCCGCCGCATCCGGGCGGCGCGGCACTCAAGCCGGTGGCGTCCCGGCCGACAGAGCACGCCGAGCGCAGCTGCGGTGTGCCGGCGGCAAGGCCCAGATGCGTCCGACCCGAAAAGATGCACGGGCGGGCTCCGGAGGTCCCCGAGAATTGTGCTATTGATGGCGCTATGTGGACTGTCGGATTGAACGGCAATGGCGAAAACGAACCCACAAATGACTCTCATCCTGAGAACCATGAAAAAGCACATGGACTGGGAGGACGCGAAGGATGATTATGTCGGCGAAAAGTCTGTTGGCCGCATCTAAAGGAGGACGGTGAGGCCAGGTGGCTTTGGTCTGTGAACACGTCGCCCTTTCCTGCGCCCCCACCGAACAACAGCCTCGTCCGGTCACTCGAAGAAGCAAAGCAGGAGTTCAAGCAACGATACGAAGAAATGAAGGCTGCGGGAGTGAGGCCCTTTTCCGATGGCTGAACCTCATGGCAGTATTTCGTACCGTACGAAAAAGCCAAAGTTAGAGGCTTAGGTGTTGTTACGGTCACAGTCCTGGCAGCAGCGCCCGAAGCGCCTCACGCCCGTCATCCGTGAGCACAAGGCGCCCTCGCCCATCCCACGCGATAAAGCCCCTCACTACCATCGATGTGGTGTCACACCCGTGACGCCGGCACGCCGCCAGTCGGTTCCGCTGGCAACGCAGAATAGGAGCATGCGCTGTCGCACTCCGAGCGATCCAGCGATCGGCTTCGGCGGTTCGGGCTTCTTGGCCATGCCTGCAGTATGGGACGCCGGCTATGTAGGTTCAATCTCGCCGACGAGAGCCCCGGCTCTGTAGAGGGGCGTCCGCGAGAGGAACCGGGGCCGCATGGGGCGAGATCACAGTTCTACCCCACGCAGTAAGTCAACGCTGGGCGCAGAGGCGGTGTTCCTGGCGGCGATCCGGCGATCAACTATCGTCTCGGCCATATTGGTGCGCACTACCCTCCGTAACTGATGTGCCGACGCGATCGAGGGTCACAGCGGCAAGGGGCCACTTCCGGACATTGCCTCACGCAGCAAGACGCGGCATCAATCGTGAGGGGCTATTACGATGACCACTGACTTTCACCAAGCGTTGAACACCGGCGACCTTGGCGCTCTCCGAGCTATCCCGAAGAGTGATCTGCACAATCATGCGTGCCTGGGCGGGAACCGCGCGCTCGTCTCGGAATGGGCGGGGCGGGATATTGCGCCTCTCAAGCGGCCGCTCGCCTCCATGGCAGAGATGGATGCATGGGTAGAGAGTCAGTTGGGCTCGGTATTCAACGGGCCAAAGGGACGCTTGAGAGCCTTCGAGGCCACATTTGTTCAAGCGAAATACGACGGCGTTACGCGCCTAGAAATCGGCGAAGATGTGTGGGCGATTACCCTGTTCGACCACGACGCATCGAAATTAACTCGCGATTTGCTCGCGATCCACGAGCGTGTTGCACCAGACATCGAATGGCTCCCGCAACTCGGGCTTTCGCGGCATTGTCCCATCAATGCTTTGACGCGATGGCTTGCGCCATTCCTCGAACTGGGGGCCTATCTGACCATTGATTTGTACGGCGACGAATTTGCCCAACCGATAGAACGCTTTCGTCCGCTGTACCGCATGGCTAAGGACAGTGGCTTGCGCTTAAAGGCGCATGTAGGCGAGTGGGGTTCCGCAGATGATGTTTGGCGTGCTGTCGAGGAACTGGAGCTTGATGAGGTCCAACACGGGATCGCTGCTGCTGGCTCACCGGCAGTGATGCGGATGTTGGCCAACAACCACATACGTTTGAATGTTTGTCCAACCTCGAATGTGATGCTCGGGCGTGTCGATTGCCTCGAAACACATCCTATCCGTAAGCTCTATGACGCTGGCGTCAAAGTTACCGTCAACACAGATGATGTCCTGGTGTTCGGTAATGGTGTGTCGGAGGAGTTCCTGGGCCTCTACCAAGCCAAGACCTTCAATGCCGACGAACTGGACGCAATACGCCTCGCAGGATTGAGCGATTCGTGAGAACAGCTTCTGTGCGCTGCGATGTCGGTCGGGTCATTTTGAGACCAAATCAGACGCTCGAAGTCAATGGGCGGCCGATCAGACTCGGTGACCGGCACGTCCGGAGTCACCTCAACTGCGGATGTGCCAAGACGAAGGGTCGCCACTCCGGCTTCGGGCCATAACCGGGCAATGTTGACCCTACGCTGGACTGCCGTGCTACTTGCCGATGAGCGCATCCGGCGCCGACTGGTCGTTTTCACACCTTGGAGTGTCAGCACATGCTTGACCACGTGTCCATCACCGTCACCAACATTGCCGCTGCCGAGAAGTTTTACGATGCCATCATGAGCGCGTTGGGCGTACTAAAGGTGCGCATATCCGAGCTGCGGTTAGGATACGGCGAGCGGTGCGATGGGGACCATCCAGATCGGAATTACTTGGTGATCAAGGTCGGTGGCCAGCCAGATGACGCTGCGGCGCGGCATTGGTGTTTCAAAGCGCCCAATCGAGCGGCCGTGGATGCTTTTTGGGAAGCAGGAATGGAGAACGGAGGGACGGACAACGGTACTCCCGGTGTTCGCGACATCTATCATGCGAGTTACTACGCTGCCTTCCTGATCGATCCGAGCGGAAACAGGGTGGAGGCAGTCTGCCACTCGAAAGCCGGCTAATCCAGCATTGCCTCGGTCGGCTCAGGGTCACTTTCAGACCAAATCGGATGCTTTGTCGTTGCACTTCTTTTGGTCTCATCCTCCCACAGGAGCTGACGTTCTGATCGCGATCGGCGCGAGTGTCTCGCGCACCTTTCACGCCGCCCCTATCGTCGTTCAATTCGGGCCAGCACCTTGAGCACGTCGCCGATCTTCCAGCTCGTCACCGCGGAGGGCGAGGACGGCAGGCCAAGCGCAACATCATCGCTGACGGGCTGGCGGTCGAGGCAAGGCCTCGTCGACCTGCAGATCGAGGCCGCGGCGGAAGGCGAGCGTCGCACCGTCGAGGCCGACCTCGGCCTCGTCTGTGTAAGAGGGCCGTAAGGGCGCAAGCCGAACTGATCTCTCGAGCATCAATTGGCGCTGAGTAACATCTGGTCCGCCGATCGCGTCGGTTCTGCCGCTTGCGGACTCCATGGCAGCATGCGCCCAGATCTCAGTCCCTCATCGGCGGGGCGAAAAGCATTGCCGGCAGCCAGCCTCAACGCTCCGGCCGCTCGGACTTTGCTCAAAAGAAAATCGGCCCCTCGCCAGCAGCGCTCAGTCTTCTCTAACCCGGCGAGAGGCTCGGGATCAATTCGCAGCGCACGGTAGGTCGAGCGCAATCCGATTCCCTGTGACCGAGGCCCCCTAGAGTTGGTCTCCCCGCTTTCTTTCGATGATGCTTACCGCGTTGATCCCGTCGAGCTCGTTTAGCTTTTCGACGAAGCTCTGGATGTCATGCGAGGACACCTTGGTTCGCAGCACGCTGACCTGCTCGCCAGAAGCGTTGGGAGAGACGAGAAACCGCTTGATCTGCCCGGTGCGGACGGCAAGCGCCTGCTTGAGCAGTTCGGGCATCAACGCGCCGTTTGCAGCTTCGATCTTGAGACGGCAACTCTGATTGCGCGCCCGGTAAGCCTCCTCGATAGGCTTGATGCCGGCCAGGATCAGGATGATGACGGCCGTCGAGACGCCGGCGGCAAAGTAGAGTCCTCCCCCGACCGCAAGGCCGATGGCCGCGACGGTCCAGATGCTTGCCGCTGTCGTAAGGCCCCGGACGATCTCGCCCCGTGCCAGGATCGCGCCTGCACCCAGAAAGCCGATTCCGGAAACAACCTGAGCGGCCACGCGGGAAGGATCAAGGACAACGTTATTGGACGTGAGGCTGTCGCCAAATCCGAACGCGGAGACGATCATGATCAGGCAAGCGCCGACACAAACCACCATGTGGGGGCGGATGCCGGCAGCCCATAGAAGCCGCTCGCGCTCAAATCCGATCACGCTGCCCAGGAATGCGGCCAGGAGCAGGCGGATCAGCACATCCTGATGCGAGAGAACGTTCATGGGGCCTCCTTCAAGTGGAAAATCAGTGCCGTCAGTAGATCGATCAAGGGATTGCAGCTATTAAATTATTTGGCGATTCCCTCCCGGGAGGGGCGGCTGTATGGCGGAGTCATCCAAGCTCGTTGCCGCTAGGCGCGGCAAGGTTCTTCTAGTCAGACGGCGGCGCGACCGCCGGTGGATGTTTCCCGGCGGTCGTAGGCGGGCGCGTGAGAACGAGACGGATTGCCTGCGTCGCGAGATCAGGGAAGAGCTTCCCAAGCTAAAACTGGGACGGCTGCGCCTCTGGAAGGAGGTCAAAGCCAAAAACCGCCGCTCAGGCAGCAAGATGAGCGACGCGATCTTTATTGCAAAGAAGGCTTCCGGCCGGCTTGCGATCGGCGATAAGCGGGAAATCGATCGCGCCATGTGGCGGAAACCGCGCGGCATTCGTTTGACGCCGACCACTCGCTATATCAGGAACAGACTGTTTCCCTAGCCTCCGGCACGGAAAACGCACGGGCGGGGCTCCTAACGGCACCTGACTGGAATTC
>JASHYD010000172.1 GCA_030043175.1 Xanthobacteraceae bacterium
GTGGCGAGCTTGGAACGCATCGTGAGAGCGGCGCGGATAGCGGCGAAGGAGCTCCGGCCGTTGAGGCGGCCGGTTCCGACAATCGAACAGAGATCGGCGTAGACCTTGGCGCCCCAGTCCGACCTAAAGCAGTTGGTGACCTTACGGTTATGCCTTGCACTGCATAGCCGTAATTATGTGCACTCGACGGTTATGCAAAGTATACCCTCGCCTAATTTGAGACGTGACCTGTTATCAATAGGTTAGTTCAGAAAGTCTGCTTTCCGACTCCGCATAATTCGGCTTCCCTCGGCTGCCTTGATGGCAACGGAAGGAAGCATCAATGACCAAGAGGAATGAGGATCGGTGCGCCGGGCGACGGCGCATGCATGCGAACGATCTTGCCCCGTGGGTGGCGGAGTTCACACACCATCTCGCCGACACGGGATATACCACCTTGACGGTGAGGCTCTATGACGGTGCAGTTCGCCACTTTGCCCATTGGCTGGCGCAGGCGAAGGTCCCAGTCGCCGACATCGACGAATCCGTTATCAATCGCTTCGCGCGGCATCGCTGCCGCTTAGGTGATCGTCGTGGGACGCATGTCTCCGTGAGGTACGTGAGGCGCGTGCGCCGGTTCGTCGAGTTCCTCGGCAAGCGCGGGGTCGTACACCAGCAGGCAATGACAGTCCCGGCGCTCGACCGACGTGTGGTCAAGTTCCAGGATTGGCTGCGGCACCACCGCGGCATCACCGAGAGGACGATCGATCGGCACGGCCGCATGGTCATGCGGCTGCTGCCTGCACTTGGCAACAAGCCGCGCGGCTGGGACGCCCATCTACTTGGTGAGGTCATCATGGCGGAGGCGAAGAAGACCTCGCGCTCTCACGTCAAGGCGATGGCCATGGCGCTACGAGGATATCTGCGGTTCCTTAGCGCGCATGGCCTCTGCAGGGCGGGGCTCGAGCACGCCGTGCCGACCATCCCAGAATGGCGATTGTCGACGCTGCCACGGTACATCGGTGCTGCGCAGGTCGAGCGGCTCATCGCGACGTGTGATCTGACAACGCCGACCGACTTGCGAGACCGGGCGATCCTGCTGCTGCTGGCGCGCCTCGGTCTGCGCGCCGGTGATGTTGTCTCGCTGTGCCTCGGCGATATTGACTGGCAACAGGCCACGTTGTCCGTCCGGGGAAAAGGCCGGCGAGAGACGAGATTGCCACTGCCGCAAGATGCCGGCGACGCCGTACTTCGCTATCTCGAGGGAGCAAGACCTCGCGTCGGCTCGGATCGGGTTTTCTTCATGTTGAACGCACCGATCCGCCCGCTGACCAGTTCGGGTGTGGTCACCAACATCGTCCGCCGCGCGGTCGGCAAGGCCGGAATCGATGCCCCGATAAAGGGTGCCAATCTGCTTCGCCATTCGGCGGCAACGGCCATGCTGCGGGGCGGCGCCACGCTCGACATGGTCGGCGCCGTGCTGCGGCACCGCTCGCGTGACATGACCTCCCACTACGCCAAGATCGACGTTACGATGCTGCAGCACATCGCGCAGCCCTGGCCGGGAGATGCGTGATGCTGAGCCAAGACCTTGCGCGCTATACCGACCAGAAGCGCTCGCTGGGCTTCAAGTTCAGCAGCCAGCTCGTCGTGCTGACAAGCTTCGTCACCTTCGCCGAAGACTACGGCGACTGCTACATCAGGAACGCTCGCGTCCTCGAATGGGCCATACAGGCGCGATCTCCAGAACATCGTCGCACCCGCCTGTTGACGGTGCGTCGCTTCGCGCTGGTGCTGCACGCAGAGAATGCGCGCCATCAGGTCCCGGCAGCCGATGCGCTCGGGCACGCCAAGATCACGCGTCGCTCGCCATACATCTATCGTCCCGACGAGATCGTGCGATTGCTTCGCGCTGCAGCGGCACTCGAGCCGGTGGGCTCGATCCGGCCGGTCATGTACGCGACGCTGTTCGGCCTCCTCGCAGCGACCGGCATACGGATCGCTGAAGCCTTGGCACTGCAAGTGGACGACGTGACTGCGGATGGAATCGTCATTCGCGAGAGCAAATTCCACAAGAGCCGGCTGTTGCCGCTGCACACGACGACACGGCAGGCACTCGATGGATACCTGCTCGCGCGCCGCCAAGCAGCTGTTCCGGGTCGTGCTCTCTTTGTATCGATTGCTGGGAGGACGCTGCCCTATAACACCGTGCGCTATATCTTCCTACAGCTCCTCGATCGCACCGAGCTCCGGGGGGCGCACGCCGGGCGTGACCCGCGCATCCATCATCTGAGGCATACCTTCGCGGCGCGCTCGCTGGAGCAGTGCCGCCACAATCGCAGCGCGGTCGATCGCCATCTTGTGGCGCTCGGCACCTACCTCGGCCACGCGCACGTGACCGATACCTATTGGTATTTGCATTTAACGCCAACGCTTATGAGTCAGATCGCGGAAGCCGGCGAGACACTATTGCTGGGAGGCGCCGCATGACCGCGCTCGCTCCCCACATGAGTGACTTCCTGCGCGAGCATCTGCCCAAGGAGCGCGGGGCCAGCCAGCATACCTGCGAAGCGTACGCACAGAGCTTCCAACTCTTGCTCGGCTTCACAGCCAACCGATTCAAGATCAAGCCGTCGAAGATCGAGATCGAGCAGCTCGACGCGCGGCTGATCCTGGCCTTCCTCGAGCATTTGGAAAAAACGCGCGGCAACTCGGGGCGAACCCGCAATGCTCGGCTCGCGGCGATCAACTCTTTCTTCCGCTTCATTGAGTATAGAGTATCGTCTTGCCTTGACCAGGCGCGCCGGATCCACGCGATCCCCATGAAGAAGACCGACGAGGCACTCATCGGCTATCTCACCCGTGACGAGTTGCAGGCATTGCTCGACGCGCCAGGCCGCAGCACCGTATCCGGCATCCGCGATCGTGCAATGCTGCATCTGGCCTTCGCAGCGGGCATGCGGGTGTCAGAGCTGGTCGGTCTCCCGCTCAGTCAGATCGACGTCCAGGGCGCGTCCACAGTGCACATCATCGGCAAAGGGCGCCGCGAGCGTATCCTGCCGCTCTGGAAGGAGACGGCCGCAGCCGTGAAGGCATGGCTGAAGGTGCGCCAGGCCAGCGCTGCGCCCGAGTTGTTCCTCAATGCTCGAGGACAGGCGATGACGCGCTCCGGCTTCGAGTACATCCTGACCAAGCATGTCGCCACGGCCTCGGGCGTCGTGCCCTCCATCGCCTCGAAGCGCGTGAGCCCACATACGATTCGACATTCGTGCGCCATGCACACGCTCCACGCAACGCGAGACGTGCGGAAGGTGTCGCTCTGGTTGGGACACGCCAGCCTGCAGAGCACCGAGGTCTACCTGCGTGCCGATCCGACCGAGAAACTCGTAGCGCTTAGCGCAATGATTCCGCTGGGATTGAAGCCCGGCCGCTTCCGAGCGCCCGACAAGCTCATGGCCATGCTGAGCACGGTAGGGCGCAAGCCGAAATATGCGGAGTGAGACCGGCGAGAAACCGCGCGGCGGCCGGAACATCCCGCCGCCGACTCTGCATAACCGTCGAGTGCACATAATTACGG
>JASHYD010000173.1 GCA_030043175.1 Xanthobacteraceae bacterium
CTCGACGATCTCATCGGTCTTGGAGTCGAGCCGCGCCACATGGTCGTTGAGCATTGAACCGGTCCAGGCTTCAGCGCCGTCCTTGGTCGGCATGACGTCATAGGGTGCGCCCCAGTCAGTCGGCAGCTTCCATTCCTTGATCTTCTCTGTCGCCGGATCGAACATGGCGACGCGGTTCGCGCCATATTCGGCGAACCAGAGGTGGTTCTGGTCGTCGAAGCGGCCGCGGCGCGGCCGCGAGCGGGCCATCGGCGTCGACCAGATCTCGGCGACGTTGGTTTTTGCATCGAGCTTGCCGATCTTGGTCGAGCCGAACTCCATCAGGTAGAGGTTGTTATCCTTGTCGACGGGCAGGCCGTAGCCGCGCACCGTCTCGCCCTTGGCGGTGGTGGCGACGCCGCGGTCTTCCCACTGGCCGCTCTTGAGGTCGAGCCGGAAGATGCGGCCGTTCTCGGTATCTTCCATCCACACCTTGCCGTCCACGTACATACGAGTTGGCGTCACCATATTGGTCTGGCTGGTGATGCCCTGCCAATCTCTGGGCAGCGGATACGTGGTGACCTGCTTGGTCTTGCGGTCGATCTTCGAGGCACCTGCCTGGTACGACATGCCGACCCAGATATTGCCGTCGGGGTCGAACTCGACGTTGAGTGGCCCCTTCGGCTGATCGGGCCGCAGCGTCTGCAGCGCATAATCCGTCACATTGCCGGTCTTCGGATCGAGCTCGCCGACGAATTGGTTGCCGAAATCCGAATACCAGGCATTTCCATCCGCGTCGACGATCACATCGTGAGGCAGCGCTTCTTTGCGCGGCAGATCATATTCGGTGATGATGACGTTGGCGGCGCGGCCCTTCGGGCGCGCAATCCTTTGGAAAACCTGGCCCTCGTTGTCGGGATTGTTCATGCTGGCGCTGACCAGAAATTCGGCCGCTGCGTCCATCATGTTGGCGGGCACGCGCGGACGCTCGCTGCGCGGGCCGCCCTGCAGGAGAAGCTGCGGGCGGGTCGGCACGCTCTCAGGGGCGTAGCGGCCCATCCGCACGAACACGCTCTTCCACTCTTGCGGCGTATGCATGGCGGAGAAGACGCGCTGGAGGGTATGGCAGCCCACGCAATTGGTGAGGAACGACTTGGTCCGCTCGTCCCCTGGCGCGCTCATGAGCCATTCGGCATTCGAAAGCTGAGCCTGGATATTCTTCGTCTTGGCAAGCTTGATTTCGGCCGCGGTCGGCGCACCAACCGCGATGTCGATCTGCTTTGGACCTGCCAGACTGTACCCGGCCGCTCGGATCGTGACGTTATAGCGGCCGGGTTCGACGCGATCGGCCGGGAAGCGGAATTCGCCCTTGGCGTTGCTCACCACCGTCGTAGTGATGGTCGAGCCCTCTTTCTTGGCGCTGATGAGCACGCCTTCCATCAGTCCTTCTTCGGCGGAGGAGACCTTGCCGCTCAAGGAAGCCGTCTGCGCATCCGCGCCAATTGCTGTCAACCCCGCCAACAACCCCACCAAGCTCACGGTCGTCAAAAATCTTCTGGATGTCATTTTTCGCTCCCTGCGGGCGGACGTTTTGCCTTGGAAACCCGCCAACATGAAATTTCGCCAAGCTCAAATTCGGCGTGCGCTCGGTGATCATGCACCGGTTGCCGACCGACCCTTGCGCCTTTGTGCCCGACTGGCGCCGACCGCGACCGCAGCGCCGGTGACGACGACACATTTGCAGATGTCGGCGACGCACAATCCGCAACACATGATAAATCGTTATTCAGGTCCGGTCGATCGGGAAAATGGCTGGAGAAGGGCAAATCACCGGCGTGCTCACCGCGCGATGAAAGATCCGCAAACGCAGCAAGTGCAGACCGCCTCGTCATCCGGTCGGACAGAGAAAATCAGCGCGTTCAATTGGCGCTTCCGCGAGGTAATTCACGTAATAGAAAATGCAACAAGCACTTCGTGCGCTGCCGGCGCAAGGGGGACGCCGGCAGCGCACGAAGTGCTCGGTCCACATGCAAATGCCGCTCTCTGCGAAAAGTCGCGGCAAACTCAAAAAATCCAGCGCATGCCCCGAACGCGAGGCGAACGTGTCATGCGGAGGGAGCCATCAGCGCGATGTGCGATTGCGACGAGTCCGAGGTGTTGCGGCGTTGGCTGTAGCCGTAGCTGTGCTTATGCTTGCCGCCTGCGGGCAGGCACCCCAGCTGCCGAACCGGCCATCCTTTGCATCAACGCCTGTCGAGTACTTGAAGCACTGATTTCCGTTCTTCATCGGCGCTCCCTGGAGGTTGTCAGCCTGTGCTGTAGCCACCATCGCTCCAAACGCCGTCAGAGCCGTCACTGCCATCATAAATTGACGCACGGCTTTCTCCCTCTTAGTTTTTTAGTTACTCAACCATCTTAGGTTGCATTAATTTTGCATAAATATATTATCTCAGAGAGATGCATAAATCAACAGCAAAATAATCAGAGTCCTTTTGTGGAGTATGTTGGGTTGCTGATCGCGATAACGACTGTCTTATCCGGACTTTCGGCGGATACGACCCGCTCGGATTCAATTACCGTTCAAAGCGATCAAGAACCCCGTACCTACATGTCTGACGGTCTCAGCCGCCCTGGCGCAGCTTGCCGGCTCGCGCATCGGCGCCGATTTCATCGCAGCGCGACGAAATCCACGCACTCCTTGAGCGAAGCGCTTAATCGCGACCTTGCCCCCGTCGCCGAATTCGTTGTACGCCGGCGGCAGTCCCAAGCCCCCGCCTGCAAATCGAGCTCAGCCGTCCCCGATGAAACCACCAAGCCGATCGCAGTTTCCGGCGGGCAACCCATGCGCCTTGCCGCCGACATCGGCGGTACTTTCACGGACGTGGCGGCGTTCGACCCGGCAACCGGCAAGCTCAAGTTTGGCAAGGCGCTGTCGACACCCCATCGCCTTGTCGAGGGCATCACGGCAGGCGTCGAGAAGGCCGGCACCAGCTATGCCGACGCCGGGCTGTTTCTGCACGGATCGACCGTGGCGATAAACGCGATCTTGGAGCGCACCGGCGCCAGGACCGCGCTGATCATCACCGAAGGCTTCCGCGATATTTACGAGATCGGCCGCATCAACCGACCCGACGCCTATAACCTTTTTTTTAAGAAGCATGTGCCTCTCGTCGAGCGGGCGCTGCGGTTTGAGGTGCGTGAACGGATACTGGCCGATGGTGCAATCGATATTCCGCTCGACGAGAGCGCGATCGACGCGCTCGGCAAGCGGCTCGACGCGCTCGGCATCGAGGCGACAGCCATTCTGTTCCTCAACTGCTACCGCAATGCCGATCACGAGGCGCGCGCCAAGGCGCTGATCGAGGCGAAGCATCCGGCGATGTTTGTTTCGGCCTCCCACGAATTATCCCAGGAATACCGGGAATTCGAGCGCTGCTCGACGGTGGTCGCAAACGCCTATATCGGCCCCAAAGTGCGCGGTTATCTGAGCGAAATCAACGAACACATCAAAGCGGCCGGATTTGGCGGCTCATTCCTCGTGGTGCAGTCGACGGGCGGTCTTTACGAGGCCGAACAGGCCAAGTCGCAGTGTGTCCGCATGCTTGAATCCGGGCCGGCTGCGGGCGTGATCGGCGCCAAGGCGCTGTGCCGGGCGCTGGCTCTCAACAACGCCATCGCGTTCGACATGGGCGGCACCACCGCCAAGGCGGGCGTCATCTACGAGGGAGAGCCATTGACGACCGGCGCGGCGCTGATCGGCGGCTATGAGCGGGCATTGCCGATCCAGATCGCGATGATGGACATCTTTGAAGTCGGCACGGGCGGCGGCTCGATCGCCTGGGTAGAGGACGGCGCGCTGCGGGTGGGTCCGCGAAGCGCCGGTGCGCAGCCAGGCCCGGCCTGCTACGGTCTCGGCGGGACCGAGCCGACCGTCACGGATGCCAATCTGGTGCTCGGACGAATCGACGCCGACCGGTTTCTCGGCGGTGAAATGCACCTCAATGTTGCGGCAGCCCAAACGGCCCTTACGACCCATGTGGCTGAACCGCTCGGCCTGAGCTTGACGGCGGCAGCCGACGGCATCCTTCGCATTGCGGCAACAACCATGTCCTACGCCGTCAAGAGAGTGACCATCGAGCGCGGACTGGATGCCGGTACTTTCGCGCTCATGGCGTATGGCGGCGCCGGACCACTCCACGCCGTCGCGGTGGCGTGCGAGATCGGAATCCGCCGTGTCATCATCCCGAAGGCCCCCGGAGTGTTCTCGGCCTTCGGAATGCTATATTCGGACCTGCGTTATGACTACGTACGCACGTGGCCCGCGCGGCTTGACGATGCGTCGTTTGACGATTTCGCCGGCATCTACGACGAGCTCGAAAGCGAAGGCAGGCGGGCCATCGCGGCCACATCGGTGACGCCCGAAAAGATCACCGTCAGCCGCGCCGCAGATATGCGGTATGTCGGCCAGGAGCATGCGGTCACGGTCGATTTGCCAATGCGCCTGTTCCAGAGACAGGACCGTGACGCCATCAAGCGCCACTTCGACGACATGCATCTTCTGCGCTACGGCACCAGCGCGCCTGCGGAGCGCGCCGAAATCGTCAGCCTGCGCACGACAGTAACGGGCATCATGCGCAAGCCCGCTTTGGAGCGGATCGCCAGCGGTCCGGCGGCTCCGTCCACGGCCGCGCGTGGCGGCAAGCGGGCGGTCTACTTCGGCGGCCACGGCTTCATCGACGCGCGCACCTTCGCGCGCGATCAGCTCACTGCAGGTAATCGTATCAAGGGCCCAGCACTGATTGAGGAACATGCATCGACCACCGTACTGATGCCGGGCGATGCCTTGGAGGTCGACCGTTTCGGCAATCTTTGCATTGCGGTAGGAAAGGGACGGTCGTGAGTCGTAGACGCATAGCACGCAGCGCAGCGTAATCCGGGATCAGGGACTCTCGCCCGCATGCGCGCCGGGTCCGCTTGCCATCGGCCGGCCAGAGGCCGGGTACGGCCGGCCCCGATGACAAAGTTTAAGCGAAATGCGGTCCATCCGGGCGACAGACACAGACGGGGCAAGAAGCGCGATGGCGCGAAAGACCACAAAGCGGAGAATCGAGCGCACGAAGCGCAATCCTCTCGATCCGGTGATTACCGAGATAGTGCGCAACGGTGTCATGGCGGTGACCGAGGAAATGAAAACCAACCTCATGCGCACCGCCTACAACATGATCATCTACGAGGCGCTGGACTTCACCGTCGGGTTGTTCACGCCGGACGGCGAGACGGTGTCGATTGGCATCGGCCTGCCGATGTTCATCCGCGGCATGGCCGAGACCGTGAAGGCGAAGATCCGGCATTTCGGCCGCGACGACATCAAGCCCGGCGACATCTATGTGACCAACGACGCCTACATCACCGGCAGTCATCTCAACCATGTCACGCTGACCTTGCCGATCTTCCACAAGGGCAAGCTCGTCGCATTCTCGTGCTGCATGGCCCACTGGATCGACATCGGCGGCACGCTCGGCGGCATGACGACGGATATCTTCTCCGAGGGTCTGCAAATTCCGATTGTGAAGTATCAGGATCGCGGCAGAGTCAATGAGGACCTGGTCGACATCATCCGCCAGAACGTGCGCATCCCAAATCGCGCCCTTGGCGACCTGCGCGCCCAGGTGACCGCGGTCAAGACCGGCGAGCGTCGCTTTCTGGAGCTCATCTTGCGCTATGGCGGTGACCAGGTGGCAGCGGCTATTGCGGCGATTATGGACCGATCCGAGGCGGTGGCGCGCGCGCATACCAAATCGATTCCCGATGGCGTCTACGAGGCGGAATCCTTCATGGACGACGACGGCGTTGCGATCGGCAGGCCGATCCCGATCCGCGTGCGCGTCGAGGTTAACGGCGAGGAGATGACGATCGACCTCACCGAGGTCTCCCGCCAAGTGCGCGGCTTTTATAATTCCGGCATCACTACCGGCCATGCCTGCGCGCAGGTCGCCTACAAATGCCTGACCTCGCCGACCGACTATCCGATCAATGATGGCTCCTTCCGCAGCCTGAGGACCATCGTGCCGCCCGGCCGCGTCGTCAGCGCCACGCGGCCCGCTCCGATGCGATGGTGGATGACGTTCCCGATGACGATCGTGGATACTGTCTTCAAAGCGCTGGCGCCGGCCATTGCGGATCGCGTTATCGCCGGGCATCACGCCGACCTGCTCGTTGCACAGTTCCATGGCTTCAACCCGAAGACGTCCGAGTTCTTCATGGGGAATTTCGGTCCACTCGGCGGCGGCTGGGGCGCAAAGCGCCTGGAAGACGGTGTCTCCGGCACCGTCGCCATCAACGACGGCGATACCCACAACTCGCCGAACGAGCAGATCGAGGCGAAATTCCCGCTGGTGATCGAACGCTACGCGCTGGTGCCCGATTCCGGCGGCGCCGGCCGCCATCGCGGCGGCCTCGGCGTCGAGCGCGTGGTGCGGCCGCGCACCGATATGACGCTCAACACGCAGATCGAGCGCGCCCATTGCCGCCCCTGGGGGCTTGATGGCGGTCGCGACGGCAAGGGCAATTCCGTGGCACTACGCTTCGGAACTCACTGGAAGACGGATTTCCCGAATGCCAAGGTGCTGGTCGCGCAAATCAAGGCCGGCGACGCATTCCGCCTGCGTTCGGGCGGTGGCGGCGGCTACGGTTCGCCATTAGATAGGCCGGTGGAAGCCGTGCGCAACGACGTCCGGCAGGGCTATGTCTCGGTGCACGAGGCCGCGGTGTTTTACGGCGTGGTTATCGACGGCGACACGTTCAAGGTGAACGAGGGGGCGACCGCGATGCTGCGGGCGCGCGGATGACCGGGCGAGCACAGCCTACCCCGCCCATCGGGGCGATCACGTGAGGACAATATGTCTGGTCAGTCCGCTCCGCTCGTTCCCCTGGAGCCATCCGGGACCCCGCATCCGATCGATTGCGCCGTCAGGATAGGTCACGTCCACCTCAAGGTCGCGGATCTCAGGCGCTCGCTCGCGTTCTACTGCGGGGTGCTCGGATTTACGCTGACCCAGCGCTACGGTGACGAGGCAGCTTTCATTTCAGCCGGCGGATATCATCACCATATTGCCCTTAACACCTGGGAGAGCCGCGGCGGGTCTCCGCCGCCGCGCCGCGCCACGGGCCTCTACCACCTGGCGATTCTCTACCCGACGCGGGCGGCGCTCGCCGACGCCCTGAAACGTCTTATCGCGGCAGGAATTCCATTGGATGGGGCCAGCGACCATGGCGTCAGCGAGGCGCTCTACCTGAGCGATCCGGACCGCAATGGCGTCGAGCTTTACTGGGACCGGCCGCAGTCGCAATGGCCGCGAACGCCGGAGGGCCACCTCGACATGCACACGCGCCCGCTCGACGTGCCTGCGCTGCTTCGCGAGGCAGCGTAGGGGGTGACGCGCCGCAACTGCGCTTGCCGGCCGGAATGCACGCCAAGTACGTGAATGATGCTGCGTGGGCCTCAACTCATCGCGAGTGGAAACATGGGCTTCTAGCTGTAAGTGCTGGTAGCGAGATCGCTATGTCGATCCGCGCTGTAAGTGCTGGTAGCGAGATCGCTATGTCGATCCGCGCACAAGTCAGAAATGCGGTGCGGACAAGTCAGGCCGAAGGTGCGCAAGGACCGCCGGCACAGTTGTGACTACGGCGCCGGGATGCATCGGGATATCGCATCGGCAAAGGTTGTGCATTTGACAGCTTTTCAGATTTAAGGCCCGCAACGGACTGCCTTGTGCGAGGCAGTGAGGCCAACGGCCGTTACGTTGAGGCGTTAGCGAGCGGGTTGTCGCAGAACATGCCGCCAAAGCCGTCAGCGGGGAAGCCGACGGGAGTTCATCGTCCTACGCCTGACCGCGCGCTGGGTCGCGACCTGTGAAGACGTAAGCTTATCCCGCTTGCGCGGGGACTGGCGCGTCTTTCGTGCTCAATCCAGGTGAGGTGTCTATCGCTGGCTAAGAGTTGCCCGAAACTCCCAGCCGGCCGAAAGCCTGGCTTGCCCTTGCTTGGTTCGCTTTCAATAGCAGTGGCTCCGATCGGGGCTACAACTCCTCGGCTTTCAGCTTGACGCTGAACGACATCCCGCCCGCCCCGCAGCACGGGCACGCGATGGCCACGAGGATGCTTTGCTTGTGCTCCTCGTCAATGTCCGCACGCTCCAACATGTCGCGGGCCTGCTGTTCGAAAAGTTCATGAAGCGAGAGATTGCTGGCGGTGATCCGCGAAGCGTCGCCGCCGGCGATGACCGCAGCGCCGGTCTCACGCTGCGGCGCGCCGGCCGTGGACGACGGGGACGGGGATGACGACCGGCGGCGCTTGCTTATTCGCCTCAAGGCGAAATCTCCTCCAGCACGCGCGATTTGGTTTCAATCGCGAACACGGCCACGACGACACACGCCACCAGCGACACAAGGCCGAACATCACGAAGGCGCCGCCGATGCTGCCGCTCCCGACGGTATTGCCAAAGACCTGAGGTCCGAGAACGGAGGCGAGGCGCAACCATGCCGTGCCGGTCGAGGTGCCGAGAGCGCGCACGCGGGTAGGATAAAGCTCGGCAGTGTAGAGGTAGAGCGCGAGCGACAGCGTGCTGACGCACATGTTGGTCAAAATCGCAAAAACGAGAATGCGTTCTGCGCTGCTTGGTCCGATCCACCCGAGCGTCAGCAGCGCCGCCGCCGCCCCGGCGAACGCCATGGCGAACCAAACGCGGCGGCCCACTCTGTCGATCACCAGCGCGCAGGTGAAGCTCGTGAGGAGTCCGAACGCCTGGGTCATCAGGCCGTAGCTCAGCGCATCCTCGAGCGGAACCTTGAACACAGTCCGATAGATCGTCGGCAGCCAGGTGGTGAGGCCATAGTTCACGAAGTAGGTGGCAAACCATGCTACCCAGATAACCAGTGTACGCCGACGATAGGTCGCGCTGAACAGCTCCATCCATGTCGCAGGTTTGGCAATGATCTTTGCGACAACTGCCTCGACCGGCGGCAGCGGCTTGCCGGTCGCCGCCTGCACCTCCCGCTCGATGAGCGCGATGGCGTTCGCCGCGTCGCCGACGCGGCCGCGCGACGCCAGCCATCGCGGCGACTCCGGCAGATGCCGCATCATGAATAGAGCGAAAAACGCCGGCAGGCCTCCGATGAAGAAGAGATATTGCCAGCCGACCGGCACGATCCAGCGGCCCATCATTGCCACCGCGACGAGGCCGACCGGGAACACGAGTTCGAATAGCAGCACGAAGCGGCCGCGGCCTTTGGCCGCGGCAAGCTCGCTGATATAGGTTGCGGCCACCGGCACTTCGGCGCCGAGCCCGAGCCCCTGGAGAACGCGCAGCGCAAACAGTGACTGATAGTTCCACGCCCAGCCGCAGGCGAGGCTGAAAACCCCAAACCACAGCACCGCCGCAATGATCAAGGGCCGCCGCCCGATCCGTTCGGCCAAGGAACCGCCGACCAGCGCGCCGACGAGCTGGCCGACAAAGCCGGCCGAGATCAGCCAGCTGATCGCGCCCGGCGTAAGGTGCCAGACCGGTACGACAGCCGGCAGCACATAGGTGATGGCGAGTGCATCGAAAGCATCGAAAAAGGTCGCGGTGCCGACGATGAGGCGGGTTCTGATCTGCCACGCAGACAGCGGCAGCCGCTCAATGCGGGCAAGAATATCTTCAGGAGTCGCTGAGCGGGCTTCGATCGGCTGAGGGGCCGCTATGTACGATACGGTCATCTGTGTCACCCCTCCGAAAGGCCCGGACCGGAGGTCTCCCGCTGCCCCACCCCTGCCCGCCCGTGACAGAAGGAGACACTAAGCGCGCGAGGCGCGCGCGGTCCGATCGCCTTCGTTGCGCCAACAATGCCGCGAGCGTGCTGCCAGCCTATTCCCTCAGAGCAGCGAGCGCAAACTTGGCCGCCTTGCCGCGCACACGGGGGCGAATTGAGAACGCTCGCTCCTGTCGAATTGCAGCAGGTCCACTATCTTCGCCGGCCGTTATTGGATGTCGCGGTCCCTGAACAAGAAGCGAGGAACCGCCGACGCGGTAAGCGTTTCCCGCGTCCCGCGTTTATCAACAGGCGACCATCCGTCGGCGCTCGCGCCGGTGTGAAACATGTGACGCGCCGCTCGCGAACGATGACGAAACTCTTTGACGCGGTGGCGCGCAAAGCCGGACCATGAGTCCTTTGCCGGGAGCGAGCCTTGAGGCGGCGACCTCACGAGATGGGTCTCGCCGGGGACGAGGGAGCGGATGTGCACAGGAGAAATTCGTCCCGCCTCGCGATCATTGCATTCTGCCGCCGACTCGTTCATTTGTTGCGTATCGATCCGTTCAGCGAAGGCCGGTGGCCTGCCGCATCGGTAAGAACGATCGAAGGGCTTAGGAGACTGATATGACGACCTCCACGAGGGCGGCAGGCTCGGCATTTGAATTTCCCTACATTACCTGCAGAAATATCAGCGCGCCCGAGGATGACGCGGCTGGCCGCAAGGTCTATTCCGGCAACGCTCCGGCCTCGTCTGTCCTGAGTCTGGAAGATGATGAGAACGTGCGCGAATACCTCGCGGACGCTCAGGGCGATCACAAACACATGCCGACCCTCGTTCATCAGGCAATCCGCAAGACGCTGGAGGACCAACCGGATCAATTCTCCATTCTCAATGGCGGTATGGTGATCGTTGCGCGCGCGGTGGAAGTTGACGACAAACGAAAGGTTCTCGTGCTCCAGCGGCCAAGCATTATCAACGGGTCGCAAACCCAGGGCGAGTTAGCCCGTTATTTTGGCAAATACCGCGGCTCGCCCGATTTTTTTGAGCCAAGCATCAAATTCGAACTCATTGTCACCACCGACGATGGCCTCATTGCGGAAATCTCGATTGCACGGAATTTTCAAAACGACGTCCGCCCGATCTCGATTGCCGGGCGCCGCGGCCAACTCGACGAGCTTGAGGCTGCAGTAAAGGAAACCGTTCCTCGCGCCAAACTGCGCAAATCGGAAACAGATATCGGAGAATATCTAGATACGGAAAAGCTCATCCAGGTCATGTTTGCTCTTATGCCGGGGGCCCTCTTGAAGTCGCTCGACGGCGAGGGCGACGCCTCAAGCAAGGTCTTCACGTACAGTCAGAAGACCCGGTGTCTGAAGCTCTTTCAACGTCTTGTGGACGGGTCGCGCGAAGACAGCGAGAGTTTGGGCGTTTACCGATACTTTCTCGATATAGCCGGGCAAGCCTGGAGCCTCTATGGACGATGGAAGTCTCATCCCGGCTTCCGCGGAACGCGACTGCCTTCGATCGCGCGAGAGAACGGCCAAGGCGCGGAAGTACCGGACGGGATCATTTTTCCGATATTGAGCGCATTCTCAGCTTTCGTGGGCCGATCCGGCAATAAGTGGGAAATCACGATCCCGGATGTATTTGACGAAAACGAACTGATCGAGGCGGCGGCGCAGGCCTACGTCGAAATCGCCGGCCGCAATCCACAAACGATGGGTAAAAGCAAGGCTTGTTATTCGACCCTGCTGCGCCTCACGAGCATCTACGCGAGGCTCGCCCGAGCGGCCTGAAGGGACGGTCAAGCCGATGGTCGACGATTGT
>JASHYD010000174.1 GCA_030043175.1 Xanthobacteraceae bacterium
TGCTGTACGTGTTCCGGTTGAACAGTGTCTATGGAGATTCCGCTACGTCGAACGTAACGGAGAAATTGCCTCGCGACAGACGCGTAGCAGATGATCACCCTTTGCCGATAATTCTTTTCGCTCAGGTGGGCGACGAGTAGCGAGAGCTCGGGACAGTCGGAGTTGTGGTTTCGATCGGGCATGTGCTCCTCCCTGGATGCGTGGGCCGATTGCACATGCAAAATAATGCTAAGCAGAGCAGGCTGCCTTCACACACATGCAAGGTGAAGACCGTCTTCCTTCTGATTACGAGGTGCTTCTGATTACCCAGATCCGCAATCTCGGATAATGGCAGCGCCATGGTTGCTGCCGAGATCGTCGAAGGTTTCAGACGTCTTGGCATAAAGCACGAGAGAATACTTCCTTATAGTGCTTGGCAAAACGGTAAATCCGAGAATGCCTGGTCGTCCGTAGAGGGACGCCTGCTGGCCATGCTCGAGGGCGTGGAGGGTCTCACCCTCGAGCTGCTCAACGAGGCCACCCAGGCGTGGGTCGAACTCGAGTACAACGCCCGCGTAAACGATGACACCGGCGAGGCGCCATTGAAGCGCTTCCTCGACGGCCCGAGCGTGCTGCGCCCGGCCCCGGACAGCGAGGCGCTGAGACTAGCCTTCACCAGGACGGTCACGCGAACCCAGCGCAGAAGTGACGGTACCGTCCCCGTCGGCGCCCGCCGCTTCGAGATTCCAAACCGCTACCGGCATCTGACGCAGGTCGAGATCCGCTACGCCAGTTGGAATCTCAACAACGTTAACCTCGTTGACGAACGAACAGGCAGCGTGCTGTGCCGGCTGTTTCCGCAGGACAAGGCCGCAAACGCCAGTGGATTGCGCCGCCCGCTCGAGCCGATCGCCAACCCGCCGATCTCCGATCAGCCGTTCACCCGCAAGCCGGCGGTGCCTCCGGTATCGGGGATCCCTCCGCTGCTCGCCGAACTGATGGGCCGGCAGGCCGCCACCGGTCTGCCGCCCGCCTACCTGCCCATGAATGACGACGGCACCGAGGATGATGATGGAGACGCTCGATGAACAGGAAGCTGCTGGCGCTCTACGGTCTCAAATGGTCACCCTTCTCGCCTGAGGTGCCGGCTGAAGCTCTTTACGTCAGCCGGCAGATCGAATCGTTCTGCTGGAGGGTCGAGAACCTGGTCAACGACGGCGGCTTCGCGCTGGTGACCGGCCAGCCGGGCCTGGGCAAGTCGGTCGCTCTGCGCATACTCGCCGAACGGCTCGGCACTCAACAGAATGTCCAGGTTGGCATACTCAGCCGGCCCCAGGCCGGGTTGTCAGACTTCTTCAGGGAGCTTGGTGACCTGTTCGGCGCGCCGCTGCGCCCGCACAACAGACATGCGGGATCGAAGGTTCTGCGTCAGCGATGGCAGGCCCACATCGACAGTTCGTTTGCAAGGCCTGTCCTCCTCGTCGACGAAGGCCAGGAGATGTCTCCGGCGGTGCTGGGAGAGCTTCGGTTGTTGTCCGCCGTCAAGCTCGATTCGCTTATCCTGCTCACCGTCGTGCTCGCCGGCGACCAGCGGCTCGCCGAGCGATTCCGTTCCGAGGAACTGCTTCCACTCGGCAGTCGCATCCGCGCTCGCCTGGTGCTCGAGCGTGCAAGTACCGAGGACCTGCAGGCGTGTCTCAGGCACGTGCTGGACAAGGCCGGCGCCCCGCAGCTGATGACGCCGGACGTCATCGTTACGCTGAGCGAGCACGCACAGGGCAATTACCGCGCTCTCATGAACATGGCCGGCGAGCTGCTGGCGATCGCCGCCCAGCGACAGATCCAGCAGATCGACGAAAAGCTGTTCCTGGAAGCCTTCACGCCGCAGGCTTCGCAGCAGAACAGAACCGCTGGGAGACAGCGACGATGAACATACTCGCTTGCAAACCTGCCTGCGACCTGCCGGTCACCGAAGAGGAGCACCGCTGGCTCGTCAGAGACATCTGGGCCGAGGAAGCCGTCGGCGTGATCGGTGCCGAGCCTAAGACCTTCAAGACGTTCCTTGCCTTGGAGCTTGCCGTCGCGGTCGCGTCCGGAGCGCCGTGTCTGCGCTACTTCCCCGTGGCGCGGAGCGGGCGCGTCCTTCTCTACGCCGCCGAGGATCCTCTCACCATGGTCCGCCGGCGCCTCGAGGGAATCTGTGCGGCCGCCGGCCTCAAGATCGAAGGACTCGATATCCAGGTCATCACCGAACCCACCCTGCGGCTCGACCTCGAACCCGTGCGCCGCAGCCTCGATGCCACGGTGGCCAGATTGCGACCGCGTTTCCTGATCCTCGATCCCTTCGTGCGCCTTCACCGCATCGACGAGAACGTCAGCGGAGAGGTCGCCCCGCTGCTCGCATTTCTGCGCGAACTCCAGCGGCGCCATGCCATCGCCGTGCTCGTCGTACATCATGCCAAGAAGGGTGCCGGACGCGTCCGCGCCGGTCAGGCTCTCCGCGGGTCCTCAGAGTTTCACGCGTGGGGTGACAGCAATTTGTACCTCAAGAAGCAGGGCGACGATACCGTCAGCCTCACCGTCGAGCACCGCGCCGCGCCTTCCATCCGTCCGCTGACGCTCGAACTTGCCACCAACCGTCTCGGGGTCGCGCTTCGGATTGCCGACCGCGCGGCGGGTTCCGTCGAACTACCGTCATCAGTCGACGATCGCATTATCGCCGCCCTGAACGCCAGCCAGCAGCCGCTGTCCTTTCCTGAGCTGCGAGGGCTGTGCCGCACTCGTAGTACCACCGTGTACGAGCGGCTTGCAGCATTGACTGCAATCGGGCGCGTGAGCAAATCCCCCAAGGGTTATCGCCTCGCCGCCGGGACTTCCGTTCCGGTTCTCTCTACAGCGGGCGGGAAGCGGTAAGGGAACTGGCGCAAGCTTGACGGGGCCGGGCACCCCTGATTCCATCTCCTCATCCGGCGAAGCGGAAGCGGGCTCTGCTGGGAAGCAACCCACCGAGGAATAGCCGGCGGAAACTCACTGCGATGAGGCCGGCATGTTTGAGCATGCCGGCCTTCTCTCGTCGCTCATCCTCCTTGCCCTCATCGTGGTAGATTTCCCAATCCCTCGAAAATCCAGTTCTCGGCTTTGTCGAAGCCCATAGAGGCGCGAGGTGAGTTTCCGCTCCCTTCCTCCCGGGCCTTCCCATAACGTGAGCGAAGGCCCACTCACCAGGGTGATCCTGCTCACCAACGACATCGGCATGTCCCGCCAGATGGTAGATCACTACATGCGGTTTAAGGACCAAATGGGCGTTGCCGCCGGTGGCCAGAGGCGCCTCAAGCTGGTCACGCGGGAGTAGACGGGACATCACCGAAAGCCCTATATAGGGGCCGCGCCTGGGCTGGATATGCAAAACTTCCGGCCCTGATTTGCAA